>JBDLIX010000006.1:0-78731 GCA_039714655.1 Bacteroidota bacterium | reverse complement strand
CTCTCCGAAATTCTTCATATACTCAGTGATCCCAGCTTCTCTCTTTGAAGGTCTTGGGATCTGTGTCAGTGTATGGAAATGTTTCCATACTTCCTGGGGATTCAGATTTTTTATATCACTCATTTGTATACTGTTATAATTAGTTACTTTTTTCAATGTTCGGAAGTTGAAGCCCATATCCTTTTTTCTTGTCTTGTGCTTTCAGGAGCAGTGCAAAAATCAATGCCAGGACACCAAAGCTGGTAAATATCATCATTGGAAGGGTGTAGTTGTAGGTGGCAACTTCAGCACCATCCTTCATGACATATCCTGTGATGCAATATTTTTGCAATACCCATCCGATCAAAGCAGGTACTCCCATTAGACCCCAGTTTTGTACCCAGAAAATCATAGAAAATGAGGTCCCCAGGTACTTATAAGGTATAATTTTCGGAACCGATGGCCACATAGCTGAGGGTACCAGGGAAAAACCAATTCCAAGGACAATGATAAGGACTATGGCAATGAGCCAGTGATCGATGAAGGGTATGGAAAAGAGGGCATGGACAATGATAAGAAGCACAGCACCAATGATCATGATGGTGGCACCTTTCCCTTTTTTGTCATAAATACCTCCAAAGAGAGGTGTCAGCAGAATCGCCCCGAAAGGGAGCATCGCAGGAATGGTGCCGGCAAGGGAATCAGAAACATGAAACTTCTGAACCATCAGGTCTGAAGCATATTTCAGAAAGGGGAAGACCGCTGAATAAAAAAGGACGCAAAGGAAGGCGAGGTACCACCAGCCTCTGTTGTTCATGATAAATTTGATATCTGAAACCTTAAATTTCTCCTCTTCCGGCTCTTCATTGTTGGCAGCATTGACTTCCGCTTCGGAGAGATCCAGCTTCTTGTCCATAAATGTATAGAGGATGAAAGTAATCAATCCGATGCAGAGGAGTACTAGTCCAAGCAGGATTGGTTTGGAAACATGTCCCATTCGGAGAGCAACCGGTGCAGAGACTCCAATGGCAAGAGCTGTGCCAAGCCTGGCAACTGAGACCTGCAATCCCATGGCCAGTGCCATCTCTTTTCCTTTGAACCACTTCACAACGATCTTGGAAACTGTGATTCCGGCCACTTCAACACCCACTCCAAAAATGGCAAATCCGATGGCAGCCATCATAACTTGTGCTTTGGTATCGAACCAGAGGATTTGCCATACAACCCCATCAAGTGAGTGTGTAGAGACTGCCCAATATTTTAAGCCAGCACCCAGAACCATAACGGCAGCAGCACCCACACCAGTCATCCTGACACCTATTTTATCAAGAACGATACCTCCCAGGATAAGCATCAACAGGAATACATTGAACCAGCCGTATGCACTGGTGAAAAATCCATATTCAGCACTGTTCCAGGTGAGTTGCTGTTCTAATAACCCTTTAAGAGGAGCCATGACATCGGTGAGGTAATAGCCGGCGAGCATTGTAAAGGCTACAATGCCCAGTGCAGACCAACGTGCAACCGCAGAATCCCTCAGGCTTTTTCTAATCGCTTCCATCAAATATAAATTTCGTTAAAAAAACTTGCTCGCCAGGCGAGCGTAAAATAGTGTATTAAAAAGATTGATTCTGCCTGCAGTTTGCTGCGGGCAGAATCAATCACTAAAAATAGAAAAAATATATGGCCCGCTGTCCATTTGTACAACATAGTGGATAAGTAAATGGTTGTATATGCATATAATGCCTATTTTCGCTTCAGGTGGAACACTTTTTGAGTAAGGATTGAGTTTGGAGAGCGACTATTAATGAAATAAGTAACTGATAGAGACAGAATATGAAAAAGGCAATATTGATATTAGGAGTGGTTGTTTTTGGGTTGAATGCTGCACTGTCGCAGGAAACAGTCAAATGGTACTCCATCGAGGAGGCTGTTCAACTTGCAAGTGAGGACCCAAGGGTTCTTGTGATTGATGTGTATACCGATTGGTGCGGATGGTGTAAGCGGATGGATGCCACCACTTTTTCGGATCCGGCAGTTGCTGAAATGATGAATAAGCATTTTTATCCGGTGAAACTGAATGCAGAGGGTAAGGAAGATATTATGCTGGGTGACCGTACCTTTAAATTTGTTGACAATGGTAGAAGGGGTTATCATGAGATTGCTGCCATCGTGACCAAAGGCCGGCTCTCATACCCTACCATCTCCTACGTGGATGACCAGGGGAAAGTGTTGGAAGCTGCTCCTGGATATAAAACTGCTGCTCAATTTAAAGTGTACCTGGCATACTACTCCAGCGATGCTTATAAATCCAAAACTTTCGAGGAGTTTTCCGACACATATCAGGCAGAACTGTAGCGTCGTAAAGTCCCCCTGATTAACTATATCTTTTCTGCATTGATGTCAATTCAGTGATCAATTCTTCCCTTAATAAGAGTGGCTGGATCACCTCTCCGTCTTTTCCCAGACTAAGTACCAGAGATTTAAATTCATAAGTCGGGTGTACCCGAAAGCTGAAAACAACCTGATCCTCATTTTCTTCAACAATATTTTGTGTTTCATGCCATGGTTGTGTAATCAGGTATTGGGCCTGGGTTTTCTGGACTGCGATCTTGATTAAAGGGGGTTCGCCCTTTGGAGCAATGATCCCAATGGAATACTTAAAGTAATCGGCTCTATTAAAACCGGGTTCCTGATACTCAATCCCGGAGGATACCTTTAGGTCCCTGATGCGGTCCAGTGCGTAGGTTCGAACCTCTCCTTTGAATTCATTCAATCCCACCAGGTACCACCTGAATCCATGCTCCTTTAACAGGTAAGGATGTACTTCGTTGAAATAGGGTTTGTCCTCGTAAAAAGGGAGGTAATAGAGTCGAAGCACCTGTTTGTTCTCAATGGCTTTGATAATGGGATTAAGATATGTTGTTCCTTTTATCTCCGGAGTTCTCCGGAAACTGATAAATCCACGATCGCGGTAACGTTTGTGCAATTCCGCGATCATAGACTGGATCTCAAGGTTGTTCCTGGAATATGCCATGTGACTGGTTGTTTGTTTTCTTTCTTTCAAAAATAGAAAAAACATCTTCTATTTCTATATAGGATAAAAGGGGGCATTATCAGCGATTAGAGATAATAATTTTTATCCTGAACGTTTCACTAAACCTCTACTCTTCTAATAAATGTTGCAACCTTTTTTGGTTAAAGGGGAATTTGCTTATCTTGACTTTTCAATCTAATGACTGAATTTAAGAGTGGCATAGGCAAATCAGGTCAGGTTCAGGATTTGAGCAGGAGGGGCAATTGTATCCTCCACATCAGGAACAGATCGGGAAGCCGACTAAACCTGGTACTTCATGGAACTGAGGTAAATATTGTACGTGCCATGACGGTTCGTAGATTCAAACGCCTGAAATTGAAAAAGGGAACCTATGTGGTTGAGGCCTGGCTCACCGAGGGTCGCATTGGAATCAATTCCATCAATATTCCACACATCAGCATTGAAAAGATAACCTCGCGGAAGGATGTATCCATCAGAGGCAGGAAAATTGTTGCAGATTTTGTCAATGACCGGGCTAAATTGGAAATCGATCGCGAGCCTTCAGCCGGAGACCTGGTACAAAATATCTAATGATTAAGATTGGATGCCAGCAGGCGCTCTACCTGGCCAATGGTCAGTTTTTTTCTCCTGGCATAATCCTTCACCTGGTCCTTTCCGATTTTACCCACAAAGAAATAGTTTGATGCCGGGTTAGCGAAGATGAGTCCGCTTACCGAAGCTGCAGGAAACATCGAATAATTCTCAGTAAGTCTGATTCCGTAACGCTCCGCTTCCAGTAATCTAAAAAGCACCTCTTTCTCAGAGTGTTCAGGGCAAGCCGGATATCCATGAGCCGGTCTGATCCCCGAGTATTTCTCTTTGAACAGGTGATCCTTTGTGAGCGATTCTTTTCCAGTATACCCCCAGGAATTTTCCCTTATATCTTCGTGTAGAAGTTCAGTGAATGCTTCGGCAAGCCGGTCTGCAAGTGCTTTCAGCATAATGGCTGAGTAATCATCATGGTCTGCTTCGAACTCTTTCAGTTTCTCTTCAATTCCAATACCTGTTGTCACAGCAAATGTGCCCAGGTAATCGGAAATTCCTGAGTCAGCAGGGGCAATAAAATCCGAAAGCGAAAGGTTGGGTAGTTTCTCCTCTTTTGCAGTCTGATTTCTCAGGTTGGTGAACCGGGTCGTTACCTTACTACGGGATTCATCCGCATAAACCACGATGTCGTCCCCATCAGCATTAGCAGGATGTATTCCGAAGACAGCATTTGCAGTGAGCCACTTTTCATTGATGATCCTCTCGAGCATCTCTTGTGCATCATCATAAAGCTTACGGGCTTCCACTCCATATTTCGGATGATCGAAAATATCAGGAAATTTACCTTTAAGCTCCCAGGTTACGAAAAAGAAGATCCAATTGATGTATTCCCTGATCTTCTCAATGGGAAAGTCCAACAGCGATTGAATACCCAATTGATTTGGTTTGTGGATGGATTCAGATCTCCAATCCAGCTTAAGGGCATTTTTTCGGGCAGCATTCAATGAGAGATATTTGATATCTTTCCCCGCCCCGGCATAATTACGTCTCAAAGCTTCGTATTCCTCTCCCACTTCCCTGATAAAATCTTCCCCCTTCTCCTCAGACAAGAGGGCACTGACCACAGCCACACTTTTGGAAGCATCCTTTACATGGATCACCGGCCGGTCGTAACTGGGTTCAATTTTTACAGCAGTGTGGATCTTGGAGGTGGTAGCCCCCCCGATCAGCAATGATTTATTCATCTGCCGGCGCTCCATTTCCGAAGCCACATGGATCATCTCTTCAAGTGAAGGTGTAATTAATCCCGACAGGCCCACAATATCCACATCTTGCTTCTCGGCCTCATCCAGGATTTTATCTGTGGGAACCATTACACCAAGGTCGATCACTTCGTAATTGTTGCATCCCAGGACCACTCCAACTATGTTCTTTCCAATGTCATGAACATCACCTTTTACCGTTGCTAATAATATTTTGCCGGCCGACGAACTTCCTCCGCCTTCTCCTTTGGCTTTTTCCTTTTCAATGAAAGGAAGAAGAGTGGCAACGGAACGTTTCATGACCCGTGCACTTTTAACCACCTGGGGAAGAAACATTTTTCCATCTCCGAACAGGTCGCCAACCACATTCATTCCATTCATCAGGGGACCTTCGATCACCTTTAATCCAAGACCATATTTTTTATGAGCCTCCAGGGAATCCTCTTCGATATATTCGGTAATTCCTTTTATCAGGGCATGTTTTAATCGCTCCTCTACCGGTTGGGCCCGCCACATCTCCTCTCTTTCTTCCACCTTTTCACTCTGCTCGATGGTGGAGGAGTACTCAATGAGTCGTTCAGTTGCATCGGATTTGCGGTTCAACACCAGGTCCTCGGTGTACTCCAGCAATTCAACAGGGATCTCATCATACACCTGTAGCAAACCTGGATTCACGATTCCCATGTCCAATCCAGCTTTGATGGCATGATACAGAAAGACAGAATGAATGGCTTCCCTGACCATATTGTTACCACGGAACGAGAATGAGAGATTGCTTATGCCTCCGCTGACCCTTGCATGGGGCAGGTTTTCTTTGATCCAGCTGGTGGTTTTGATAAAATCAACCGCATAGTTGTTGTGATCTTCTATGCCTGTTCCTATGCTTAAGACATTGGGATCAAATATGATATCTTCAGGTGGGTAATTTAGCCTGTTTCGCAGCAGATGGTAGGCGCGATTACAGACCTCAATGCGTCTTTCAAAGCTGTCGGCCTGACCCTGCTCATCAAATGCCATTACAATTACTGCGGCGCCATACCCTCTGATTTTAGTGGCATGTTCCAGGAATTGTGCTTCTCCTTCTTTGAGACTGATGGAGTTGACAACCGCCTTTCCCTGGATGCATTTTAATCCCGCCTCAATCACCGGAAATTTGGATGAATCGATCATCAGAGGCACCTTGGAGATCTCTGGTTCCGCCAGTAAAAGGTTGAGGAAGGTCACCATTTCATGCTCAGCATCCAGCATGGCATCATCCAGATTGATGTCCAGGATCTGTGCCCCATCTTCTACCTGCCGGCGAGCAATTTCAAGTGTCTCATCATATCTCTTCTCCCTGATCAGTCTTGCAAATTTTCGGCTCCCTGCCACATTGCATCGCTCCCCGATATTGATAAAATTGGATCCTTCAAAAGCTGTCAGAGGCTCCAGTCCGCTCAGCCTCAAACCGGGTTTGTGGACACGTGGTTCGCGTGATTCAGCCCTCTCCAGTAAATCAGCAAATGCTTTGATGTGTTCCGGTGTGGTTCCACAGCATCCTCCTACGATATTTACAAATCCCGAATCGAGGAAATCTTTGATCTGGACAGCCATCTGCTCCGGGGTTTCATCATATTCGCCAAACTGATTGGGTAATCCGGCATTGGGATGAACCGAAATATAGTGAGATGATTTTCCTGACATCTCCTCCAGGTAGGGACGTATCTCTTTTGCACCCAGGGAGCAATTCAAACCGATGGATAGAAGTTCAACATGATCCAGTGAGTGCATGAAAGCTTCCAGTGTTTGTCCCGAAAGGGTACGGCCGCTGGCATCTGTGATTGTGCCGGAGACCATCACAGGAGTATGAATGCCCCGATCGGCAAGAAATTCCTCAATTCCCATCAGGGCAGCTTTGGCATTCAATGTGTCAAATATGGTTTCCACCATCAACATATCGGCTCCACCCTCCACCAATCCCTGTACCTGTTCTCTGTAAGACTCTTTCATTTCATCAAATGAGACTGCCCTGAAGCCGGGGTCATTCACATCGGGTGAAAGGGAAGTGGTTTTGTTGGTGGGACCTATGGACCCTGCAACAAATCTGGGTTTCATCGGAGTCTTTTCAGAATACTTAGCCGCAGCCTCTGCTGCGATTCTGGCCGATTCAAAATTGATCTCGTATACGAAAGATTCGGTTTGATAGTCAGCCTGGGAAATTGAAGTTGCATTGAAGGTATTGGTCTCAATGATGTCGGATCCGGCCTCCAGGTATGCTTCGTGAATCTCCTGGATCACATCGGGCCTGGTAAGCGACAGAAGATCATTGTTCCCTTTCAAATCACCTGGATGCGATTTAAACTTATTACCCCGGTAATCTTCTTCAGTCAGATTGTAACGTTGGATCATAGTACCCATGGCACCATCCAATAGAAGAACCCGCCCTTTTAGCAGCTCTCTGATATCTCTCTTTGATTCCATAATACTCTCCGGACCGAAATGCTTTTCGAACCAAATTTACTCAATTTTAAGAAAGTGCTGATCAGTTCATGTGGACTGCCAGGGAGCTTTCAGCTTCTCTTTTTATTGGTTGATCCCCCTTTATAAATATCCCGGCTCCTCTGCTCATAGACTTTTTTACCTCATGCTGTTTCCAGAAATTTTGGATGATGGCAGTGAGTTTACCTGCCTCAAGCAAAAAGCCATCATGTCCGTAAGATGAATTGATTTCCTTGTATTCGCCCTGGACAATATGTGCCAGCAGTCTCTGTTCATGGGTGGGAAACAGGCGATCAGATGAAATACCAATGCATAGCACATTGGCACTGATCTTTCCCATGGCCTCACCCAGTGATCCTCTGTCGCGTACCACGTTGTGGGTATCCATTATCCTGCTGATGGCATGATAGCTGTAGGCATCAAACCGTTTAACCAGTTTATCTCCCTGATAGTTTTGGTAATTGGAGGCCTTCAACTCCTTTGATTTTGACTCATCACTCTCAAACTGTGTCTTGTTATAGGTCTGTTCATTCCGGTAGCTCAGCAGGGCAATGGACCTGGCGGCCTTCAGTCCGTTGATGCCTCCGTAGGGACGTTCTTCAAAATAAGTAGGATCAGCCTCAATGGCCAGGCGTTGGGATTGGTTGAATGCCACGCTCCAGGGAGATGATTTTACAGATGCCGCAATAAATACCAGGTTTTGAATAATTTCGGGATACATGATGCTGTACTCCAGTGCCTGGAATCCGCCGATGGAACCTCCGGTAATGGTGTGAATCTTCTTGATATTCAGATGATTTCTAAGTAATTCGTGGGCATTCACCAGATCCCTGATTGTAATTTCGGGGAAGGAGAGATACCAGGGTAATCCTGTATCCGGATTGGTGGAGAGGGGGCCGGTGGACCCATAACAGGAACCCAGGATATTGGCACTTACAATGAAATATTTATCCGGGTCCATTAGTTTTTCTTCTCCTACCAACCCTGGCCACCAATCAGCCACTTCAGAGTTTGCTGTAAATGCATGGCACACCCATATCACATTGTCAGCTTGTTTGTTGAGTGAACCATACGTGTGATAAGCAACCGTGATTGAGGGGAGTGCTCCCCCCAGCTCAAGGTTGAATTTTTCTCTGTGTTGAAATATGTGTGGTTTCATTTTCTACTTTTTGAATGCCTGTTCAAAATCAGCAATGATATCATCAATGTGTTCCAGTCCCACCGACACCCTCAGCAGGGTGGGGGTGACGCCAGCTGCCAGCTGCGCCTCTTCTGATAACTGCTGGTGGGTAGTGGCTGATGGCTGGATGATCAATGTACGCACATCCCCCACATTGGCAAGGTGGCTCACCAATTCCAGGTTGTCCACCAAACGGATCGCTTTCTCCTTCTCTCCCTTCAAAGTAAAGGAAAGCACTCCGCCTGCTCCTTTGGGAAGGTATTTCTTTGCATTTTCATGATGCGGACTGCTTTCCAGACCCGGGTAGAAGACACTTTCCACCTGGGGATGTTTCTCAAGCCATTTAGCCAGCGCCAGGGTATTCTCCACATGTCGTTCCAGTCTCAATGAAAGTGTTTCCAAACCCTGAAGAAACAGGAACGTATTGAACGGACTCTGACTGGGCCCCAGATCTCTAAGGCTTTCCACGCGGGCTTTTATAATAAACGCTATGTTACCGAAGGGGCTTTCACTTCCAAATACTTCCCAGAATTTCAATCCGTGATATCCTTCGCTGGGCTCAGTAAACTGGGGGAATTTACCATTGCCCCAGTTGTAATTGCCGCCGTCCACAATCACACCGCCAATGGAAGTGCCATGGCCTCCGATCCATTTGGTAGCAGATTCTACCACGATGTTGGCGCCATAATCAATTGGTTTGAATAGAAATCCGGCTGCACCAAACGTATTATCCACCACCAGGGGGATCTCATATTTCCTGGCCAGGGCTCCTAATTTTTCAAAATCGGGAATGTTAAATCCCGGATTTCCAATGGTCTCCACATAGATGGCCCGGGTATTCTCATCAATAAGTTTTTCAAAGTCTTCCACTTCCAGGGAATCCGCGAACCGGCCTTCCCATCCCAGGTTTTTAAAGGTCACCCTGAACTGGTTATGAGTTCCACCATAGAGGTAAGGACTGCTGACAATATTATCACCTGCCTTGAGTATGGTGTTGAACACCACAAATTGTGCCGCGTGACCTGAAGAGACAGCAAGGGCTGCAACTCCGCCCTCAAGGGCAGCAATGCGCTGTTCAAACACATCATTGGTGGGATTCATAATTCTGGAATAGATATTCCCGAACTCCTTCAATGCAAAAAGATTTGCACCATGCTCTGAGCTGTTAAAGGTGAAAGAGGTAGTTTGATAAATAGGAACTGCCCTGGCATTGGTCGCCGAATCGGGGGTGTGTCCTGCATGGATCTGCAGTGTCTCGAAATTTTTATATGTATGGCTCATAATTTAAGTTAAAAGTCAAAAGTTAAAAGTCAAAAGTCAGTAAAGTCAAAAGTGACTTTGAATCTGGGTTGGAATGATGCATTTGAATCGAAGCCTCTATACTACAATGAATAATATTTTGTAGTACGCTTACCGAAGCTTCGGCCCGGGCATGGACATAGGCAGCGTGGGCCGATTAAATTTCTCTCTGTTCATTGCATTTCATTTTGTTATTATCTCCCTTCCGGGTTAGGTTTTGGCACCTTCGCCAGGTGGCGGGTTGCCAGGGGATCTGTGAGCCTAATCTCTTACCCCTTCTCAATAACAATCCCACTTATGTGTGGTATTGATGCTTCAAATATATGTTACAAAACACACTGTTGCAAATCTGACGGCACGAAAATTGATAATTTATTTAGAATTCGCTGGTATAATACACGTCAAATCAGACTCTTATAGGAAATAATATTTTTATTAGAAATTATAGGTCAGTCCCAGACCAAACAACTCTTTGAATTGTACACGAGGTTCAAAGGAATCATGAACACCATCGCCGGTGCTGTCAAATCCAAATTCAATGTCCCTGTCATATATCAGTTGAGTGACCAGTGTGGCAGAAAGGAACTCATTGATTGTAAAAGTAAGAAGCATGTCCCAGTTCACATCAACATACTGGGGGTTTTCCAGGTAATTGGAGAAAAAGTCGAGCTTGGTATCCAATAAAACATTTTTTAGTATCTCTTTTTTAAATGCAACTTTTACATAACCCCCAAACTCCCCCCTGAAGGTCTCACCAGGGTCCAGGCCAAAGGTTCCTGCTGCAGAGAGATCATCATCCAAAACAAAGGTCATTTTCCCCGAGACCGGAGCAATGAGCATGGAAAACTCATCATTGGGTTTAAAATCCATACCTGCAGAGATATTCAGATAACCCGGAGCCAACCAATTTGAGATTTTAATGCGGTCAGCTTCCCCAGGATTGTCATACCCTTCAGCAAATTGTGTCTTGAAACTCAACAAACCACTATAAAACCAATTTTTTGATGCACGATATCCAAATTTAGAAGAGAGGTCCAGCTTATCATCGCTCTTTCTTGTGGGGTCATCACCCTGACGAATCAGGCCAAATCCCATGATCAGGTCGTTGTCCCAATTCATTGTGCCGTCGTCAAAATCTGCAGAGAGCATGACCAGGGCATTGCCCGAGAGGCTGTTCTCACCTCCTGCAGCCCAATTGGAAAGTGAAAGTTGAGAAACGTTCAGTGAAGTGACTCCATTATACTTCCAGAGGGTATCTGCCTCAGTGGAATCTTGTGCACTCATTGAAAAAGAGAGAAAGATGGCTGTAACTAATAAAAAGAATTTCTTCATGATTTGTTGCTATTTATTCAGATTGGAATTATTGTTGATTAGTTTTTTCTGCAAAGGATTTAAACCGTTCCATGTTCAGGAGTGTGTTGTGGGTAAAGGCAGTTTTCATAAAAGGGGCCATCAGGGCCATCAGTCCGCGAAACCTGAAAACACTTACAATTCGCCAATGGGTCCTTCGCTCTTCCGGTTCGGTAAAGTAGTTGTAGATCTCATTGTATACACCTCGTGCTTTATAAATTCCATGATACTCATCAGGTAAGTTTCGTTTCGTAATGGTTTCAGTCATTTCCAGATCACCCTTCCTGCCTTCATAAACCATTTTGGAACGGGTACCTTCCTGACCAGGATTTCCGCTAATTGTTTCAAAACTTTTTAGTCCCACTTGCCACTGTTGTAAATTCTTGGTGCTGTCGAAAAGTTCAATCACTCTATTGCGAGGCAGATTTATGGTTACTTCAGTGGTGTACTTCATAATTTGAATGGTTCACAATCAATAACAAAACAGAATGAAGATTGTTTGCCGGGTTTTATTCACATGCTACTCGAAATTTCACCGATATTTTGTCGATTCCGGGGTTGGCAATTAGATGCTTTTGTAGTTTGGATCAAAATTAACAAGAAATCTGAATAGAATCATGCAAAAAAAAGCAATCATTATTGGAGGCGGTGTGGCGGGACTCTCTGCCGGAATATATGGAGAGTTGAATGACTATGATACCGAGATCCTCGAAATGCATTCCATGCCAGGAGGACAGTGTACTTCATGGAGACGAAAGGGTTATACTTTCGATTATTGTATACACTGGTTGGTTGGATCTTCTCATGGGCCCTATCATGACATATGGAAGGAGACCGGTGCCCTGACAGACGACACTGTTATAGTGGATCCTGATACCTACGTCACTATGAGAATGCCCGATGGAGGAGATTTTATTATCTACTCAGATATTGACAGGTGGGAAAAGTACCTCATCGAACTGGCTCCGGAAGATCAAAAGGCTATCAAACAGATGTGTAATGACATGCGAAAAATGTCAACCATACAGTTGTTTGAGAAGCCATCCTTCCAACGAAATGTAATTGACTATGCAAGGTTTGTAGCCAGGAGTGGCCCTGCAATTCGATTAATAATGAAGTATGGAAGAAAGCCCATCGGTGAGTATTTCAACCAACTGGGAATTCAGAGTCCCTTTTTGAAAGACCGGTTACTACAGATCGCTAATGCCATGGAGGACTTCTCGGCCATCATCTTCCTCTTTATCCTGGTATGGTTTTCACAAAAAAATGCAGGCTATCCGGTAGGTGGTTCTATGCCATTTACACTTCGGATGGCGGAAAGGTACCGGAACCTCGGCGGAACCTTTACCGGAAAAACCAGGGTAGAGAAGATCATGATCAATGAAGGCAGGGCTGTAGGTGTCCGGCTTGAAGATGGAACCATAAAGTATGCAGATTACATCATCGGGGCTTGCGACCTTCATGCCATCATGTACGAAATGCTGGATGGCCGGTACATGACACCAAAGATTAAGAAGGCCTTTGATAAATGGCCCCTTTTTACACCCATCGTTCAGGTTTCATTTGGTATTGACCGGACCATTCCCAGCAGCTATCATACGTACCAGGTGATCGCCCCCGGTCAGAAAATCGGGAGTACTACCCTGAAAAGCGGATATGGGGTTTCCAACTACAACCACGATCCTGAAATTACACCAGATGGTAAATGCGTGATGAAGATGCTGTTTGAATCTCCCATTGAAGGATGGGAAGGATTGGAAAAAGAGGAGTACCAGGAAGAAAAGGGAAGAATCGCACAGGATGCATCGGAAAAGCTGGAGCAGCTTTATCCCGGTGTGAAGGGGCATATTGAAGTGGTGGATGTGGCGACTCCGTTAACCGGGATCGGGTATACGGGTGTCTGGAAAGGTGCCTATGAAGGATTTCAACCTACCAGTAAAAATATTGGGAAATC
This sequence comes from Bacteroidota bacterium, assembly GCA_039714655.1. Lineage (GTDB taxonomy): Bacteria > Bacteroidota > Bacteroidia > Bacteroidales. Next base: position 65,646 of record JBDLIX010000006.1, on the reverse strand, counting down.
ACTAAATATGAAATTGAAAGGATTGGATAATTTTTATTTAATAGGACAGTGGTTGTTTCCAGGAGGTGGTTTGCCGCCTTCGGCCCAATCCGGTAAATGGGCATTTCAATGGATAACCCATAAGGATAAAAAGAGATTTAAAGTGAGGTAGAAGAATCTCCGAAAATTGTAATTTTGCGGAGTGGAGATCAAGGATTTGTATATAAGATTGAAGGAGGCCTACACCGCAGAAAATTTAGGTCGTATTTCCGGTCGAATTATTGACATGTTCAGGGATCACAGGTACGACGCTTTGCGTGCTGTTCAGAAAGTGGTTAATGAGTATACACAATGTGAGGACGAAAAGATCAACAGGGTCTTTTCCAAACTGATTATGATTTATCATCCCGACAGGCTTAGCCAATCAATAATGCAAATGGAACAGGCATATAAACGGAGCGATTTCGAGGAATTATATACCATGTCTCACATCCTGAATGTACAGAATCTGGAACCGGAACTGGTTACAGTTAGTTCGGTTATTACAGACGAAGACCTGGCAGAAGAGTTCGGCTGGGATGATGCCGTGGAAGGCTTCTCCTACTTTATGGACCGGGAGGGGAATGAAGCTGATGAGGAGGATAATCTTGACTATACGAATCGAAGTTTCCTTACAGCCCTGAAAAGAAGAGTCTATGGCAACCTGAATGTGGATTTTCCCATGTACCTGCTTGAGGATCTGGAAGAGATTGATATGGCTGACTATGAGATTGAATTCCTGGATGGAATTGAAGCCTGCCGGCATGCCAGGGTTGTGGATCTATCCAACAACAACCTCACGGACCTTACAGATCTGCGCTACCTGCATCAGATTGAGCGGTTATACCTCTCCAACAACCATATTGGAATGATTGATTCACTCAGTAACATGATCGTATTGCAGGTATTGGATATCTCCTACAATGATGTGGATGATATTTCCCCACTCTTTGAGTTGTCTCATTTGAGTTACGTCAATGTAATGGGAAACCGGATACCGGCATGGCAACTGGAAAAATTACAGTTGGGGGGAGTGACCATCGTAGTGTAAATCAGAGTGCCTGTTCCACACATTCCTGATTTATTTTGCCAGCAAGGCTTTCATCGCTTCTTTATTGCGTGGATTCACTACATTCTTGGATTCGGGGGTGTAGAGAAATTCAAACAGCTCTTTATAGTGCTCTTCTACCTTGGGCCTGATTACTTTATAGGTGGGATTCATCAGCTTATTTGCCACAGTAAACCCTTCCGAAAGGATCCCCACATTGGAGGGAATCCATCTCTGGGGAAACAGATCACCATATTTCCCGTTTTTCCGGTACTCCCGCACTTCGTTATCAAGCAGGGTAAGGCACGCCTCAATGCCTTCATCCGAGTCGGCCGACAATCCTTTGCTTTCCAGATAACGCCTGAGGGCAGCAGGCTCCGGATAGACCAGTGCCACGGTATAAGGATTCTGGTTGTTGTGCAACAGTGCCTGACTGATATACTCAGACTGGTCGGTGAATGATTCCTCAATCCCTTCCGGACTGAACTTTTCCCCGTCATCGGCAATGAGCAGACTCTTGTAACGTCCCAGCACATAGAGGAACCCGTCCGGATCCAAATAACCCATATCACCGGTGAAGAGCCACCCTTCCTTGATGGTATCGGCTGTTGCCTCCTCATTTCTCCAGTAACCTTTCATAACGTTTTCGCCCTTGATCACAATTTCCCCCTTCTCTCCCATAGGTAATTCGATGCCTTCGTCATTGCATATTTTTACCTCGAGGTTTTCCGGGATCAGGCCTGATGATCCCATTTTATATGCCTTCTCCCCGTTGGCACTGATAATCGGGCTGGCCTCGGTGAGCCCGTATCCCTGGTATATGGGGATTCCAATGGCATAAAAGAAACGTTGCAATTCAATATCAAGAAGAGCCCCTCCACCAAAGAAATACTGCATATTTCCGCCCAGCCCATCTCTCACTTTCTTAAAGATGACCGCGTCGAACAGGGCATAGATGGGTTTCAACAGCGCCTTCATCCCTTTTCCCTTATCCCAGGCAATGCCATTGTACCGGTAGGCAATCTTTAGTCCGGTCTGGAACAGCGACCAGGTGAATTTGCCTTTGTCCCGAATTGCACTTTCAATGTTGTTCCTGAAATTCTTGGAGATGGTGGGAACACTGAACATGATGTCGGGCTTGACCTCCTTAATGTTCTTGGAGATGTTCTTGGTGGTCTCTATGGCACTCTTACCCATCTCAAGGGCAGCAATGCTGGCACCCACCGACATCACAGTAAAAAGTCCCGCCGTATGGGCAAAGCTATGGTCCCAGGGCAAAAAGAGAAACATCTTGTAATGTTCCGGGACCGAAAGAATGGAGAGGGCCTGCTCTGTATTGGAGGTGTAGTTCCGCTGACTAAGCATGATCCCCTTGGGGTCGGCTGTGGTTCCGGAGGTATAGCATATGTTGGCGATATCGTCCGGACTAACCGATTCGTATACCTTTTTAAATGCATCGAAATCCTTATCCAGGAGCTTTTTACCCTCCTCCATCACATCGCCCATATAGACCTCTTCCTTTTCGTAGCTCTCCTTGGGGTCCATCAGGATGATCTTTTCCACCAGCGGAAGTTCTTTTTTGATGGCATCAATTTTTTTAAGCTGACTTCCCGATACGATGATCATTCGGGATTCTGAATGTTTGATCCGGAATGTCAAATCGGCCGGTTCGTTTAGCTGGATGGAGATGGGCACATCAATTGCGCCCAGATAGAACATTCCCATCTCGGCCACCACCCACCGGGTGCGCCCTTCAGCCATGAGTGTGAGCCGGTCTCCCTTTTTGATCCCCAGGGTCATCAGTCCCGCAGCAAACTGGTATACCTGATCGCGCATCTCTCCATAGGAGGTGGACCGGAACTCGCCGTCCCGCTTCTCCCACATATAGGGATTGCTGGAAGATTTTTCAACGTTTTCCTCAAAAAATTGAATTAGGGTCTTCATGTTAGTGACAGTTAGTGACAGGCGAACTCCTTACATCTCTATAATCTGCTCACGGTCAGGCCCAACAGAGACAAACTTAATGGGCACCAGCAACTCTTTTTCAAGGAAACGGATGTATTCGTTTAACTCTTTTGGGAACTGCTCTTTTGAACGTACTCCGGTAAGATCGGTTTTCCAACCTGCCATCTCAGTAAATACAGGTTTCACATCAGCATAAAGATCATAGGGAAGCTGATCGGTTAATTCACCATCGATGGAATATGCAGTAGCTACTTTTATAGTATCAAAAGTATCCAGTACATCTGTCTTTGTCATGATCAGCTGAGTGACGCCATTGAGCATGAGGCTGTATTTCAGCGCCACAAGATCCAGCCAGCCACAGCGGCGTGGTCTGCCGGTGGTCGAGCCAAACTCTTTTCCAATATCTCTGAGCAATTCACCCTCCTTATCCAGGAGTTCGGAGGGGAAAGGTCCGCTGCCTACGCGGGTGCAATAGGCTTTGAATATGCCATAAACTTCACCTATGGTGGTGGGGGCTACTCCCATCCCGGTACAGGCACCTGCACAAATGGTATTTGAAGAGGTGACAAAAGGGTAGGAGCCAAAGTCAATGTCCAGCAGGGTTCCCTGTGCACCTTCAGCAAGAATGGATTTTCCCTCTTCCAAAAACCGGTTCACTTCATACTCTGTATCCACTCGTTTGAATTTACTGATCACTTCGATTCCCTCGAAGAACTTCTCTTCTTCATCCAGATTGTACTCATAATCGTACTGCTTGAGCAACTGCTGGTGTTTGGCTTTGAGAGCCTCGTATTTTGATTTAAAATCCAGATCAATATCTCCTACACGCAATCCATTACGTCCGGTTTTATCCATGTAGGTTGGCCCAATGCCTTTTAAGGTGGAGCCGATTTTAGATTTACCCTTGGCAGCTTCAGATGCAGCATCAAGGATTCGATGTGTGGGAAGGATCAGATGTGCTTTTTTGGAAATCCAAAGATTCTTTGTAAGATTGATGCCCAGGGCTTCCAGAGAATCAATTTCACGCTTGAAAACCATGGGGTCCAGTACCACACCATTTGTGATAATATTCAATGTATTTTCACGGAAAATGCCCGATGGAATATTGTGGAGAATATGTTTGATATTATTGAATTCCAGGGTGTGGCCGGCATTGGGACCGCCCTGGAAGCGGGTGATAATATCGTACTGTGGGGTCAGTACATCTACCACCTTACCTTTACCTTCATCTCCCCACTGGAGGCCTAACAGAACATCAATTTTCATCATTTTATAATTTGCATTCAACAGATTAATTTATTTGAACCGTGCGATTTTATGGCATAAAATATGCCGGATCCCCGGCATAATAAATCCTGTTAAAAGTAAGAAAAAAACCCTCTACAGGGAGTGTTAGGTTATCAAATATTTGAACTATTTATCACCATCACTGTCATTACTGCCCCGTCCGTAGATGTAGAGGGAGTGATGACTCGGAGAGAAGTTGTTAAGTTCGCATGCTGTCTTGATAATTTCTTCGATCCTCGGGTCACAAAATTCAATGACATTTCCTGTATCCATGTCGATTAAGTGATCGTGTTGCATGCAATGGTAAGCTTTTTCAAACTGTGCAATGTTTTTCCCAAATTGATGTTTAACCACCAGGCTGCAGTCCAGCAGCAATTCAATCGTATTGTATAAAGTAGCACGGCTTACCCTGTAATTCTTATTCTTCATGAAAATATAGAGCGACTCTATATCGAAGTGCCCATCCCTTGAATAAATCTCATCCAGGATAGCATATCTTTCGGGAGTTTTTCGGTGACCCTTCTTTTCCAGGTAATCTGTGAAGATTTGTTTTACGGTGTCTTTCGTCTCCTCTAGGACCATACTTAGTCTTAATAAAAATTACGAAGCTAAGATAGCAATAATTTTAATTTAGAACAGATAAAGAGGGAATTTTACTCCTTCACCTCAACCCGGTGGACTGATTCCACACCTTTAAGTTTCATTAGGTTCAGGATCAGATTATTAAGGTCGTTGGTATTGTGTACATAAAGGTCGATAGTGCCATTAAATATTCCATCATGGCCATGCAGATTAATGGTCCGCATGCTGATATTTAACTCTTTGGTAATGGTATTGGTAATGGTGTTATACACCCCGAATCGATCCCATCCGTTTAACTTGATCTTGGCCAGGTAAGAGAGCACTTTGTGTTGTGTCCATTTGGCAGCCACCAGCTTATTTCCCTGACTCGACATAATTTTTACAGCCGTGGTGCAATCGGTGCGGTGTATAAGCAGCGTACCATCCTCCTGTCGAACGGCAACCACCTCATCTCCTGGAATAGGGCCACAGCATTTTGCCAGGTAATAGTTGCTTACTTCATTCTCCATGGTCTCCCTGAGGATGAGTGTTCCTCTGGAATCATATTCCTCCTTCTGACCCGATTTTTTCTGAGATCTTCCCAGCGAGAGGTCCCACACCCTCACCCATTTGTTCTTGGTGTTCTTACTAAGGATCTCCTTCAGGTCATCCATACTAATGAGTCCGCTTCCAATTTTGGAGTAGAGTTCATCCTTGTGGGTAGAACTGTAGGCAGGAACCAGTTTTTTCAGGATCCGGGAGCTTGGGGTCAGGTTCAGCTCCTTCAGCTTATCAATTAATATTTGCTTACCCAGCTCGGTACGGTTCTTGGTTTCTGATTTCAGACCATTTTTGATGGCTGTCTTGGCCTTGACCGTAGTCACGAACTGGTACCATTCAACGGTGGGTTTTTGAACCTCCGAGGTAAGTATCTCCACCTGGTCTCCACTTGTAAGTGCATGACTGAGGGGAACCAACCGATGGTTCACTTTTGCCCCGATTGCCTTGTTGCCGATCTCAGTATGGATATCATATGCGAAATCGAGGGCAGTGGCGTCTTTTGGGAGCGTTATGATGTGACCTTTCGGAGTGAAGACCATGATCTCAGATGAGAAAAGATTCAGTTTGAAATCGTCCAGGAACTCCATGGCATCACTGGAAGGTGTTTCAAGTGTTTCCCTGATCCGCTTGATCCATTTATCCAATTCCGATTCCGGGGATGTTTTATCCTTGTACTTCCAATGGGCTGCAAATCCACGCTCAGCAATCTCGTTCATGCGGTTGGAGCGAATCTGCACTTCCATCCATTTCCCATTGGGCCCCATTACTGTTGTATGTAGTGCTTCATAACCATTGGCTTTGGGAGTGGACACCCAGTCACGGATCCGTTCAGGTTTAGGAGCGTAAATATCGGTGATAATGGAGTAGACGTTCCAACATTGTGTCTTCTCAGGAATGTCTGGCTTTGGTTCGAAGATGATCCGAATGGCAAAAAGATCATAGATCTCTTCAAAGGTTACATTTTTCTGGTGCATCTTCTGCCAGATGGAATAGATCGATTTGGGCCTTCCCGCAATGTTGAATTTAAATCCGTTCTTACTCAGCGCATCGATAATGGGCAAAGAGAAATGGTTGATCAGGTGGAGACGTCGTTCTTCGGTAAGTTTAATTTTTTCAGCGACCTCATTGTAAACTTCGGGATAGCGGTATTTGAGACTAAGATCCTCCAGTTCCGATTTTACTGTGTAAAGTCCCAGCCTGTGCGCAAGTGGAGCGTAAAGGTAGATGGTTTCCCCTGCAATCTTGATCTGCTTGTTCCGGGGCATGGAATCCAAGGTGCGCATATTGTGAAGCCTGTCGGCCAGCTTCACAAAAATCACCCTGACATCTTCAGAAAGGGTGAGGAGCATTTTACGGAAATTTTCTGCTTGAAGGGAATTGGATTCTTTATCAAATACTCCCGAAATTTTAGTCAGCCCATCAATAATAGAGGCAATCTTTTTCCCAAAAGCATTCTCAATATCCTCGATGGTCAGGTCTGTATCCTCCACCACGTCATGCAGAATAGCACAAACAGTACTGGTCACCCCGAGACCGATCTCTTCACTAACGATCACTGCTACTTCCAGAGGATGAATAATAAAAGGATCTCCAGACTTCCTGCGCATGCCTTTATGGGCTTCGTTGGCCATTTTAAAGGCTTTTCTGATCAATTTCTCGTCCTTTGTTGATTTGCAATAAGAACAGTTATTGATCAGCTGTTCAAGCAAGCTGCTGATTTTTTGATCGTCTGTGATTACTTTTTCCTCCATATGCGTTCACCCTGAGCTATACTCTTTCTTACAAAATTAGTGATTAAATAGAAAGTGCGTAGATGCAGCGGATATTTTTTGAAGATCAGGGAAACAAAACGGTAACATTCCCTGTGAAGGATTTGAACATCCCGGTGTAATCGGTAAACTGGATATAGTAAACATAGACCCCTTCATTGACAAACTTCCCAGTCTGAAATCGTCCGTCCCAACCTGCTCCCGGATCGGTTGTTTCATACATTTTCCTTCCACCCCTGTCCACAACGATCATTAAATAATCCTTAGGGGCAAAATCAATGATAGGTTTGAATTCGAAATTCATATCATTGCTCCCAGGAGTAAATGCATTGGGAACCTGAATGTTGGTTTCTACAGTAACCGTGATAATGTTTGAGATACTTCTGCCGGGGTGGCCCGGGCCACCCTGATTCTCCACAGCAATCACCTTGTACTCGAGCGCACCGGGCTGGAAACCATTAATAACAGATTGAATCGTCTCCGTCCACGTGGTGGTGGCTGGCCCAACTGACTGGATATCAATAAATTCTTCCGTACTGCTGCTTCGCTGAATAATATAGCCGGATAGACCATTGTCATATTCATCATATGGAGTCCAGCTCAACGTCACCATCTGGTCAGCAAGTTCATAACCAAGTACTATATTCTTTCCGGGATTTGATTCCGAAATAACAATGGGGTCATTACAGTTGGGGGGAGTGAAAACAGATTGTACCAGGTATTCATAGCTGCTGGATGAGGTAGGGAATTGGTCATGGATCGTCTGGGTGGACTGACCCGCATCCGTGATGGTTTCTACTTCAACAAAAGGAGTTGCTGTATTGCTCCTTTTCATCACCCTGAAATCATTTACCTCTCCGCTAACATCAGCAGAGAACTGGAGCTCGACAGTAGCCTGGTCGATTGCAGAGACATAATCCACCGTAAGGTATTGGGGGGCATCGGGATATATGGATAAGGTGCTATCAATGGCTGAGAGTGACGTAATCCCACTGGTGTGGGCTGTTTCAATGTAATAGTTGTAGGTCGAACCGATGTCGATTCCATCATGCGTATAGGTAAGGATGGCCGGATGAACAAAATTCAGTAATTGCATAGTAGAGCCTAAAGTTCCACCATAGATCTTATAGCCGGAGATGTTTCCTTCCCATCCTTCGTAGGCGCTCCATGTAATAATGTTAGAGGGGGTACACGGATCGAATTCCACAGAAACGTCTACAGCCCTGTGAACATTCTGCTCAAACAGACTTTCATTGCGAGTGCTATCTTCTGCGGTAACTGAATAGGCAAGGTTTTTCAGACCGCTGGTCATAAGTTTATGTTGTAAAGTATCGCCTGAAAATGTAGATATGAGTTCAAATGTCTGGTCCGCATTCCTTTTGTACAGATGGTAAAACTCAATGTCTGCATCACTGCTTGCCTCCCATTGGATTAGCACACCATTATCCGAATGGTCAACTGTCACTCGGATCAGGTCAGGTTTATCCGGTGGATCCTGGGCCAATGAAAGGATTGGAAGCATGAAGAGAAAGGTGAGAAAAAACAGAGCCCACCTAACCCTTGCATATTTTTGTGTACCAGCCATATACTCTTAAACGCAAACCTTCTTACATTATTTCCGACAAACTTCTGAACAAAGATAGTACATTCTAAATTCAACATTCCTTTTTGTTCTGCAGCCTAAAATGCTATTTTTGTCATGCCATGTCGGAAAAGCGATTTCTACATAGGGTTAATAATTTCAAAAACAGGCACTTAACACGCCAAAGGTTTCTGTATCTACTGGCTGCTTTTGTTGGTCTGGGTGTAGGTCTTGCAGCTGTGGTCATTAAAAACCTGGTGCATTTTATACGAGAGGCACTTGAAAATGGTTTCCACGGTGAATACAGCAGGTATTATATTTTCATACTGCCCGTTGTGGGGATTGCGCTGGCTGTAGTCTACATAAAGTACATCAATAGACATCGTGTGGGCCATGGTATTCCTGGTGTGCTGTTTTCAATCTCTAAAAACAACGGGATTATTCGTCCCCATAATCTCTACTCCAGTATCATCACAAGTGCATTAACGGTGGGATTTGGAGGATCGGTGGGATTGGAGGGACCGACCGTGGCCACTGGTGGGGCCATTGGATCCAGTATTGGGAAACTTTTTAAGCTCAGTTACAAAGAGGTTACCCTGTTGATCTCCTGTGCCAGTGCCGGGGCTATGTCGGCCATATTCAAAGCGCCTATTGCCGGGATTGTGTTTGCACTGGAGGTGCTTATGCTCGACCTGACCATGTGGGCTGTGATTCCATTGCTTATTGCTTCTGCAACCGGAGCCATGACCTCCTACTTTTTTCTGGGCCAGAATGTACTCTATCCTTTCCAGGTAGCTGAAAGCTTTCAGATGAACCAGATCCATTACTACCTGATGCTTGGAATTGTATTGGGATTACTATCTGTTTATTTCACTAAGATTTACATCCATATTTCCAGCCTTTTTGAAAAGTTTCAGAGTCCCTGGAAACGACTCCTGGTGGCCGGAGGTATACTTGGAGTAATTATTTTCTTTTTTCCCTCTCTGTATGGTGAAGGCTATGAAGTAGTGAACCAGGGATTACGGGGAGAGTACCTGCACCTTTTTGATGGGACATTTTTTGAAGGGTGGCACCACACATTTGCCCTTGTAATTATCTATATCTTACTGGTGATCGGGATCAAAGTGATTGCAACCACACTCACCTTTGCTGCAGGGGGTATTGGGGGGATCTTTGCACCGTCCTTGTTTATGGGGGCCAACATGGGTTTAATATTTGGTCTTGTTCTGAACCAGCTGGGTATCGATGTTTCGGTTAGTAACATGGCCCTGGTAGGCATGGCTGGCATGATAGCAGGTGTGGTCCATGCGCCTTTAACAGCCATTTTCCTGATTGCGGAAATTACCGGTGGGTACGAACTTTTTTTACCCCTGATGCTGGCCTCTACCATCTCCTATGCTACAACCAGGTATTTTGTGACGAACTCGGTGTATACAGTTCAGCTGGCTAAAAGGGGGGAATTGATGACCCATCACAAGGACAAGAACATCCTTCTGATGATGAAAGTAGCTGATCTGATCGAAACCAATTTCAGTACGGTACGGTCCAATGAGACGCTCAGGGACCTTATCAAAGTGGTTACCAAGTCCAGCAGGAACATCTACCCGGTTGTAGATGAAAAGCACAACCTGGAGGGGATCGTCAAACTGGATGACATCAGGCACATCATGTTCAACCAGGAGATGTATGATACCACTAAAATCAGTGACCTGATGATCCATCCAGCCTGGACGGTTGAGAGCACCGATCAGATGGAAGAGGTTGCCAGGGTCTTTACCGAAAGTCAGCGCTATAATATTCCGGTCTTGCAAAATGGCAAATACCTTGGATTTGTCTCCCGCGCCCGGGTTTTCTCCTCTTACCGCGAAATGCTCAAACATTTTTCAGACGATTGATTAATTGATTTTATAATAATTCTAAATTTCCTCTGCCCCGGGTTTTCAACAATCACCCCCGGGATTATTTAATTATGTTTGTGAAGTTCTCAAACAAAAAAATCTATGCCGAGTTTCGTAATTACTGAAAAGTGCGATGGCTGCAAAGCCCAGGATCGTACTGCCTGTCAGTATATTTGTCCCAATGACCTGATGGTGCTTGACAAGGAAAAAAACAAAGCCTTTAATCGTGCTGTGGACATGTGCTGGGAGTGTTACAGCTGTGTAAAGATCTGTCCTACGCAGGCAATCGAGATCAGAGGTTATGCAGATTTTATGCCCATGGGTGGGGTGGTGCAGCCTCTACGGAGTACCGATTCGATCATGTGGGCGGTCAGGTTCCGGAATAAGATGGTGAAACGTTTCAAATTTCCCATCCGGACCACCCCCGAAGGGAGCATCGTGCCTGATGCCGGATGTTCTACAGGGACAGATGACTTGAAAGGGCCCGGATTGAGAACTGAACCCGAATCACTGGGAACAGAGTTGTACAAAAAGTAGACAAACTAAAGAGATTTAATTGTGATAAATGCAGATAGTTTTGAGACAGTGGTAGTGGAAACCGATCTGTTGATCCTTGGAGGTGGAATGGCTGCCTGCGGGGCAGCCTACGAAGCTGCCCACTGGGCAAAAAAACATAACCAGCGTGTTACATTGGTGGATAAAGCTGCAATGGAGCGAAGCGGGGCTGTGGCCATGGGACTTTCAGCCATCAACCTCTACCTGGGTCTGAAGAATGGCAACAACACGGTTGAGGATTACGTCAGTTATGTAAAGAACGACCTCATGGGGATTGCCAGGAAAGACCTGGTTGCAAATATTGCCCGTCATGTGGATTCATCGGTCCATCTTTTTGAAAAATGGGGATTACCCATCTGGAAGGATGATGAAGGAAATTATGTGAACGAGGGAAGGTGGCAGATCATGATCCACGGAGAATCGTATAAGAATATTGTATCCGAGGCAGCCAAGAATGCCCTGAAAGAGTTGGGCGAAAATGGATCTTACCATGAACGCATTTTCATCACGGAACCGGTGGTTCTCGAAGATCGATGTGTTGGAGCAGTGGGATTCAGTGTTCGGGAGAATAAATTTTATCTCTTTAAGGCCAAAGCTGTCCTCGATTCCATGGGTGGTGCTGTACATATATTCCGTCCACGCTCAGTGGGAGAGGGACTGGGTAGATCCTGGTATCCCCCTTTCAACAGCGGCGCCAGTACCTACTTCACTTTGAAGTCAGGTGCCGAAATGACCTGTCAGGAAGTTCGTTTTGTACCTGTGCGTTTTAAGGATTCTTATGGGCCGGTGGGAGCATGGTTCCTGCTTTTTAAGGCCAAAGCTACCAATGCAAAAGGGGAAGATTACATGCAGACTCGTGCTGGAGAGTTAGAAAAATGGGCTCCATACGGAACTGCAAAACCTACTCCCACAAACCTTCGAAACTACCTGATGCTGCTTGAGCTCGAGGAAGGCAATGGTCCCATCTATATGCGAACCGACGAGGCCATCAGGGAACTGGTGGCGCAGATTCCTGATGAAAAGGAGTCGAAGAGAAAGCTTAAGGAGCTGGAATCGGAGGCATGGGAGGATTTTCTGGATATGACTGTCAGCCAGGCGCTAAACTGGGCATCTCATAATATAATGCCAGAGAAAGCTCCTTCTGAGATTTCCGCCACTGAGCCCTATTTCATCAGCTCGCATTCGGGAGCTTCCGGGGCCTGGATCAGCGGTCCGGAAGACCTTGCTCCGGGGGAACACTCCTGGGGATACGACAACATGACAACCGTGAAGGGACTCTTTGCAGCAGGGGATGCATCGGGTGCTTCGTCCCATAAATTCTCTTCTGGTTCCTTTACCGAAGGCAGGATTGCAGGGAAAGCAGCCATCGCTTTTTGTGTGGATCATCCGGAGCCGGTTCACATCAGTGATGAGCAGATTGCAGCCTTAAAAGAACAGGTGCTCCAACCTCTGAAAACATTTGAGCAGCATCGTGACTACACCAACGATGAGGATGTGAATCCCCACTTCATCAAGCCAAAAATGTTCATGTTCCGGCTACAGAAGATCATGGACGAATATGCGGGAGGTGCTTCTGTTGGGTTCAAAACCTCCGAAGCACTGTTGACCAAAGGGCTGGAGTACCTTCAGTTTATGAAAGAGGATGCAGCTAAACTGGCAGCAGGTGACCTGAATGAACTGATGCGCTGCTGGGAGAATGTTCACCGGATGTGGCAGGCTGAATCTCATCTGCGCACGCTGCTTTTCAGGGAGGAGACCAGGTGGCCAGGTTACTACTTCCGAACTGATCATCCTACCATGAAAGAAGATTGGGAAGCCTTTGCTAATTGCCGTTGGGATCCCGGGACCGGAGAGTGGAGCATGATAAAACGCGAAATCTTATAATTTAAAACTTTCAACTTTTCACTTTGAGCTTTCCGACTCTGATTATAGGTGGTGGTATCAGCGGTATAACTGCAGCAGTTGAAATGGCAGAGGCCGGTCAGGAGGTGGTACTCATTGAGAAGAAACCCTACCTGGGAGGAAATGTATCTGGATTCAACAACTACTTTCCCAAACTGTGTCCTCCTGCATGCGGACTGGAGATCAATTACAAAAGAATCCGATCCAATTCTCGCATTACCTATTATACCGGAGCCCAGTTGCAGGATATTTCGGGGAGTGACGGCGATTTCAATGCAAAGATATTACTGGATGCCCGGCTTATCAATAGCAGGTGTACATCCTGTGGGAAGTGCGCAGAGGTTTGTCCCGAAATCAGGCCCACTGTTGTAGGTGGCAATCCGGAGGAAAAAGCTGCTTATGTTCCAGGGGGACTGGCTTTCCCAATGAAGTATACCATCGATGAGCAGGTATGTAAAAAAGAGGCGTGCGGGAAATGCCTGGCGGTTTGCGGCTATGAAGCCATCCAGCTGGATGCAAAACCCGTTGAAATTGAAATTCAGGCCAAGAAGATTATTGTGGCCACCGGATGGAGGCTCTATGATGCATCCAGAATCGAGAATTACCGCTATTCCGAAGAGCCTGACGTGGTCACCAACCTGGAGTTTGAGCACATGCTGGCGGCCTGTACGAGGGATCATAAGAAATTGATCAGACCATCAGATGGAGAGGTGCCCAAAAACATTGCATTTATACAGTGCGCCGGTTCACGGGACCATCTTCATTTGCCCTATTGTTCAGCGGTTTGCTGTTCGGCATCCCTGAAGCATGCCCTGACCCTGGCAGAGAGTTATCCCGAAATGAAAACCGAAATATTCTACATCGATCTGAGGCTTGCAGGAAGAAATGAAAAACTATTGAACAAGGCTCAGGAATCCTCCTCCATCACCCTTACAAAAGGGAAGGTGGGCCGAATTAATTCTGATGAGAATGGGAATGGGTTGATCCTTGAAGTGGAGGATATCATGGCGGCAACCAGGCGCATGGAGTCCTATGACATGGTGGTGCTGGCAATGGGTCTTGTGCCCAATCATCTGGCGGTTGAACTACCCACAAACAACTATGGATTCTATGAACCAGGCATGGTGGCAGGTATGATCCCGGCAGCCACCTGCAAAAGGCCCATGGATGTGGCTTCATCGGTCAGGGATGCCACGGCAGCAGTTCTAAAGGCGATGCAACCATAATGGAGACAACGAAAAAACATATGGCTCTGGCAGTTTGCAGCGGATGCGGAATAGGGGATTGCATCCATACAGGGAAACTTCTCCAGGTAGCAGGTGAAGCCGTGGAGGGAATTACCTCTTTTACCCATGAGGCACTCTGTTCTGAAGCGGGATTGGAGGAGTTACACAGGATCTCCGGGGAGGCAGAAGTTGACAGGCTGGCCATTGCAGCATGCTCGCCAAGGGTCAAGAGCGAGCTGTTTAATATTGAAGATGTCTATGTGGAGAGGATTAACCTGCGGGAGCAGGTGACCTGGGTCATGGAGCCGGGTGATGAAGATACCCAAATGATGGCGGAAGACCAGGTAAGGATGGTTCTGGCTAAACTGGATGCGATTTCAGATAACACCCCCTATATTCCTGAAAACATATCCACAGACATACTTGTGGTTGGAGGAGGGGTCACCGGAATTACAGCAGCGCTGGAAGGCGCAGAGGCCGGATACCGGATACACCTGGTGGAGAAGGGGAAAGCCCTGGGCGGATACGCGGGAAGACTTTATAAACTAATGCCCTCTGCTGGTCAAGGTGAGGGATTGCGTGAACCAGATACTACGGCGCTGGCAGAAAAGGTGCTTGCACATTCAGATGTGGAGGTTTATCTGGATACGATGATAGGATCTGTCTCCGGTGAGCCAGGTCAGTTTTTAGTACAGTTACAAAACGGAAAGGATCGTCCGTTCACTGTTGGTTCTGTGGTTGTCGCAACCGGATGGAAGCCGTATGATACGGGAAAACTTAAACACCTGGGTTATGGTGCATCCAGGGTTCAAACCATGGAGGAGTTTGAAAAGTTTGTTCAGGTAGAAAAGGTGCCGGACCGGGTTCTCTTTATATTATGTGCAGGATCCAGGGACGAGAACCATCTTCCCTACTGCTCCTCCTATTGCTGTTCAGCTGCACTTAAACAGGCACTCTATGTGCGGGAAAAGAATCCTGACTCACAGGTTTTTATTGTCTACAGGGATATCCGCACAACAGGATTTCAGGAAGAGTTTTATAAAATGGTCCAGGCCGATGATGCCATATTCCTCACCAAGGGAGTGATCGATTCGGTTTCAGAAGAAGCTGATGCGGTACAAGTTGTCGTGAAAGATTCTCTGCTGGATGATATGATCGGGATCGAGAGCGATATGGTAGTGCTGGCCACAGGAATGGTTCCCAACAGTACAGAGGATCTGCAGCTTCAATACAGACAGGGTAGGGGACTGCCTGAGATAGCCTATAATTTTTCCGATTCTCACTTTATCTGCTTCCCCTATGAAACCAGGAGGACAGGTGTCTATGCTGCAGGCACAGTGAGGGCTCCCATGGAGCTGGAATCAAGTCAGGAAGATGCGGCAGGAGCCATGATGAAGGCAATCCAGTCTGTTGAATCTGTAAAGAGGGGAGAAGCGGTCCATCCCCGATCCGGAGATCTGACTTTCCCGGAGCTTTATATGGACCGCTGTACCGATTGCAAGCGGTGCACGGAGGAGTGTCCTTTCGGGAGCTATGACGAGAATGAAAAAGGGACCCCCCTGCCCAACCCGGCAAGGTGTCGCAGGTGTGGAATCTGTGTGGGTTCTTGCCCTGAGAGGGTCATCGGTTTTGCAGATTTCTCCATCAATAGTGTATCTGCCATGATCAAATCCATCCATGTACCCGATGAGTTTGAAGAGAAACCAAGGGTACTGGTATTTGTTTGTGAGAATGATGCTTATCCTGCCCTGGATGCAGCAGGTGTCCATCGGTTAAAATATAGTCCGTTTGTCAGGGTTATCCCGGTTCGATGCCTTGGCTCCATCAACAAGGTGTGGATCTCAGATGCACTTTCCCATGGGTATGATGGAATTCTGCAGATTGGGTGCAAGCCGGGTGACGACTACCAGTGTCATTTTATTCATGGCAGCGAACTCACCGAGCAACGGGGCGAAAACCTGCAGGAGACTCTGGAAACTATGATGCTGGAGCCTGAACGGATCCGGACCCGTTTTGTTGAGATTACAGGTCATCATGAAATACAGGAGATCATTAATGAATACATAGAGGAGCTGGAACTCATTGGTCCAAATCCTTTCAAGAGTATGTAATAGAGAAGTGAACTTAATTAAACCTGACATAGAATTTAAAAGGGAGCTGAGCCGCATGAGCGGTTCACCACTGAATCAGTGCATGCAGTGCGGGAATTGCTCTGCGGTATGTTCGCTGGCTCCGGCTGATAGACCGTTCCCCAGGAAGGAGATGGTATGGTCGGGTTGGGGTTTAAAGGAGAAACTCATTGGAAACGTGGATGTATGGTTGTGCCATCAGTGCGGTGATTGCAGCAGCTACTGTCCCCGTGATGTAAAACCGGCAGATGTGATCGCCGCTGTGCGGCAGAAGAGTTATATGCATTATGCACGTCCGCAGTTTCTGGGAAAACTGGTGAGTGAGCCTGCATGGTTGCCAGTTGCTATCCTGATTCCGGTGGTGGTGATTATCTCCATCCTTTCCATTGCAGGCACATTTAAAATCCCTGAGGGACCGGTGGATTACTCCGAGTTCTTTCCCCATGCATGGCTCAACTCAACCTTCTCGGCAATCACACTTGTCTTTTATTTGCTGGCTTCATGGGGAATAGGATCTTTCTGGAAAGATATGAAACGCCAGACTCCGCCATCAGGAGATAAAAAAGGTCCCAGTCGTCCGGTGTTAAAGATATTGGGCGAGATCCTCTCCCATTCCAATTTCTCAGGTTGCGGTTCACAACGAAAAAGGCAGATAGCTCATATGCTGGTGTTTTTTGGATTTGGAACACTGATCCTGGTCACCCTTTACGCTATCTGGGCTTCTATTACACATAACTATCCATTGCCATTCCTGAATCCATTCAAGATCGCGGGAAATGTAGCTTCATTAATGATCCTTACCGGACTGGGTATCATGACTGGACAGCGCCTTTTTAACAGAACTCTCTTTGGGAAGAGCGGTTATTCCGATTGGCTGTTACTCATATCCATAGGCTTATTGACCATCTCAGGAACATTTGTGGAGTGGGCCCGTTTTGGAAACTGGTCCATTGCCTATCACCTTTACTTTTTTCATCTTGTGGCCGTGTGGTTTGTGATCATGTACCTCCCTTTCACAAAGTTTGGACACATACTTTACAGGACCGTGGCATTGCTGTATGCCAGATCTATCGGAAGGAAATAGAGCTCGTGGTATGAGCCATTTATGTTTTTCATCTTTGTTTCAACTCATCCTTCACTTCCTGAAGTTTTGCCGCAATGTTGCCGTTATCGAAAAGTTCTTATTTTTTCAGGATACTCCTAAGACCAGTTTAACCCTCAATTTGGAATTAACATTTCCAAAATTCGAGTATATTTAAATAGAATGCAAATGAACTATCCTGGATTTTCAAATCGACGCTGGAATGATATCCTAATATTTCTGTTCGGGATTGTCGATATTGTAGATGTCCAGAACATTCCTGACCGATCCGTGCAGAAGCAGCAGGCGTTGTGATTCCTCCATGTCGATGCCCAGTTCATCACTGATCATCCGGGAACCCCGCTCCACCAGTTTTTTGTTGGTGAGTTGCATATCCACCATCTTGTTGCCTTTCACCTTTCCCAGCTTGATCATGGTGGAAGTGGTAATCATATTCAGGATCAGTTTTTGGGCAGTTCCTGCCTTCATACGCGTACTTCCTGTTACAAATTCAGGTCCCACAAGGGCCTCCAGGGGGACATCCACCTCTTTGGCCAGTTGGGAGTTGGGATTACAGGTAATGCAACCTGTCAGGAGACCATTATTCCTGCCGTCTCTGACTGCTCCGATCACATAGGGAGTTCTGCCCGAAGCAGCAATCCCTACAATAACATCATTTTTACCGGGCTTAAACTTGGCCAGGTCGCGCCAGGCTCCGTGAAAATCATCTTCGGCCGATTCAACAGCCTTTCGAATCGCTTTGTCACCCCCGGCGATGATCCCGATCACAATGTCATATGGTACACCAAAGGTGGGGGGGATCTCAGATGCATCTAAAATCCCTAACCTGCCACTGGTCCCGGCTCCCACATAGAACAGTCGCCCCCCCTTCATAATGCGGGGTATGATGCCCTCCACAAGTTTTTGAATCTGAGGAATAATGGTGTGGACCGCTTTGTGTACGGTACTATCCTCCCTGTTGATGTTGGCCAGCAACTCTTTCACCGACATTTTCTCAAGGTTATCATACCTGGAGGATGATTCTGTGATGGATTCGGTACTCTTCGCCTTTGTTGTTTTTACCTCCCTGTGATATTTGACCAGACCCTCAATGGGCGTGGCGATGATCTGACTGAACTTCAGTTGTTGTTTTTTGAGTACATCAGCGAGGATTTCGCTGAAATGATAGGCCACAGAACCTGCAAATCCAATTTCAGAGGTTTCATAATCCTTGTATTTTGAAATATTCTTTTGGATAAAGTCGTCAAATGCCTCGGATACGATCTCCCTGATCTCCTTGTGTTCAATATATTTTCCAGCAATCTTCGTAAGAGATGCAAGGTACCGGTTTGCGTGAGGTTTCTTATATACATTCTCCAGGATCTCGTTCTCGGAAAGTCCCTCTTCGGAAATAATCGCCTCTCTTAATTGATCACTCAGGTTTCTCTTTAACAGCGCATTCACAAGTCGTTTACCAATATCGGTACCGCTCCCTTCATCACCCAGGGAATACCCCAGGGCAGGTACCTTATCCTGGATCTCACCATCCTTGTAAAGGCACGAATTGGAACCGGTTCCAAGGATGCAGGCAATGCCGTTATTCTGCAGAAAGAGTGCCCGTGCCACTCCAGTAAGATCATCTTCAACCTGGATGTTGGTGTTCTCACCAAATTTACGTTGGAGGCAGTTGCGCATCACCTCTTTCATCGCCTCATTGGCTACTCCGGAACCATAGAAGAAAATATCCTGGACTTTCTCTATCTCTTTGGTCACATCCAGTTTATCCAACTCTGCTGCAATTTCATCAGTGGAGGAGTGGTATGGATTGATCCCCCGGGTTGACATGGAATACTCTTTCTCACCATCGATTAATCTCCAATCGGTTTTTGTGGAGCCACTGTCTGCTATTAATATCATTGTGCTAATGCTTTTTCTTTAGATTTAGTGTACGATAATAGATTCTATTCCACAAATTCTGTTATTGCTTAATTGGATAAAGTAGACTCCAGGTGTTGGGAACAGATCACGCTTAATTCCTATATCAACGGATAATTCTCCCGGGCTTGAAGATACAAGTTCCTGATATATTTGCCTACCCATTTGGTCAAATATCTTAAGATTAAGATGCTCAGGTTCACTCAGGGTATACCTGATATAGAGTGTTCCATTTGTGAAAGGTGTTGGGTAGACAAGTAATTGTTGTTGGTTCAGCATAATAAGCTGGATGTCAGTTCCTTCGCCGGTCATGAAATACTTTTTAGCACTGGCGACACCTCTTCCAAACTTGTTTTCTGCCCGGATATGTAAGTAGTACCAGGTAAACCCTCTGAGGGATGCTGAAATACTGGCAGTGTCTGGTACAGCAGCAAAGGTCTCGGAGTGGGTGAGGGTGCTGAAATCACTCTCTTCTGAGAACTCCACAAAGACGGAGTCGGTGTCATCATCCACATTCCAACCTATCAGAGGTTTAGCATTAATTCCTTCCGAAAGGTGCAGTGGTTGTGTGATCGATGGTCTGGTTGGATATCCGGTAAAGAAACTTGGTGAAATGCTGAATTCGCCCTCTCCGAATTCACTTTTTCCTTTCACCCTCCAGAAATAGCTGCGTTTCCCTTCCAGATTCATCTCTGAGATTAGTAGTTCATTCTCACTGATCCATTCCGAACGGTATATGGTTCCTGAAAATGCCTCATCCATGGCAACCTCAAGCTGGTAGGTAATAGTTCCTTCTGTGGTGGTGGTTTCCCAGCGGAGTTTGTCAAAGGAAGCTACTGTGTCCAGATCTTCAGGGGATATGATCTGTACATCCGGGAGATCACCTGCGGAGGTCTTGAAAGTCACAAAACCGGTATATGGGCTTGATCCATAGCTGTTGTTTCCCTGCAGCCTGGCGTAATACCAGGTATCCTTCTCCAGTTGCAAGGAGAGTGTACCCTGACCGGCTGATGCATCGAATGACGCTTCTGCTACAACAGGAAAAAAGGTGCTGCTTTCCGAGATCTGGACTACTGCATTTTCTGTTATTCCGCTGGCACTCCACCTGAATGTGGGTCTTGTGGAAACGTTCTGATCAAGGTTTTCGGGTGACAGGAATTCGGGCACTTCGGGATATCCGGAAACAAATGATCCGGCACCTGAATAAGGACCTGCAACACCATCACTTCCCCGAACCCTCCAGAAATAATTGGACTCTCCTTTTAGTCCGGCTGAATCAATGGACATGCTGTTGTGGGTAGTCCACCCAGATGTATAAATGATGTTGCTAAAGGTTGCATTGGTAGCGATCTGGATTTGGTATTGGGGATCTGTAAAATCAGATTGCCACTGGAACAGATGAGCCTGACCGACTGTATCTCCATCTGCCGGAGTAATCAGTTCCACAAATGGGACAGTTTCATCAAGTGTGAGTGGGGAAGAGGGAATCCCCTCCCTGCCTGTTTCAGAAACAACCGTTGCGGTAATGGTGCTGTTCGGTGTGATGACCAGGGCAGAAAGTGGTACTGTGTTGCCGAAAACGATCTCCTGCAGATTTGAGGGTTCCTGAATGATGACAGTGGTATCACTCTCCACATCGGAAACATAGATGGCAACTCTTTCATTGCCTGAAAATGCATGGTCCCAGGCCATGTGATATTCATCGCCTATGATCTCGCTCCTCAGATTCTGCGGGGTTCCTGGAGTGTCATCCGGTTTCCAGCCCATTTCGGGAATAAGGGCTGGATGGGTATATTTATCTCCTCTCAGGTATTCAGCCAGTCCGCTCACCCTGGTGAAGTCTTTGGCACTGAAGAACAGACTTCCCAGCCCATTTTTCTCCCGGTTGGAACGAATAATGTCGATCTGTGTACCGATCTGTCCCAATGTCCAGGGAGCTGCAGGGTCACCGGTTCCTTTAAGTATTTGCATCTCATGTTGAGAAAGATGCAGCTCCATATAGTACTTCGATTCATGAAGCAGGGCATCATAGGGGGCTGACTTTTTAACTCCGGGATTATCCGGAAGCTTATAGGTGCCGTGACCTGGGAAAAGGTGCCTTTCGTACCTGAAACAGGAGTCTGCCCACCAGTTAACCAGTGTTTCAAAATCCTGTGCTCCACCTGTGGGCCAGTATATCTGAGGTGTGATATAATCCACACTTCCGGCTCTCAACCATGCCAGGGGATCACAATAAATGGTATTGTAAGCATCAAATCCGATGATTCCCGGTGGGACACCATCCCTGTAAATACCGAAGGGACTTACCCCAAACCGGATGGAGGGATTCACCTCCTGGATCACTTTGTAAACAGTATCTATCATACGGTTTACGTTATCCCTGCGCCAGTCATCCCGTGACATACCCCCGCCATAGGTCTCAAATTCATTGGCATCCAGCACCGATGGTGTGCCCTCATAAGCATAGAAGTAGTCGTCAAAATGTACACCGTCCACCTGGTAATTCAAGACAATATCCCTCACAATGGATCCGATATAGCTCATCACTTCGGGCCTTCCCGGATTCAGGATCTTTTTTCCTGATACATATTCGATAGCCCATTCGGGATGTTCGCTGTAGATATGTGTGGAGTGGTAGTAATCTTCTCCATCGCTGGTGGATGCATTAATCCTGTAAGGGTTAAGCCATACATGCATTTCAATACCCCGTTTGTGAGCTTCCTCCAAAGCGAACTGCAGGGGATCATAACCCGGATCGGTTCCCTGGTTCCATGTGAGAAAACGTGACCAGGGTTCGTAAGCCGATTGGTATAGCGCATCGCATTCAGGCCGTACCTGGAGAAAAATGGCATTAAGGTTCATGCTGCGGTAGAGATCCAGCATCTCTAAAAGGTCCTGTTTCTGCTGGTCAGGTTTCTCCCTGTGCTCATATTTGGGCCAGTCAATATTGGCTACCGTAGCGATCCAGGTGGAACGCAGTTCGTGTTTGCTTTCCTCCTGTGCTGCTGCAGCGCTCAATGCAACGACAGACAACATAATTGATATAACAATAGACTTTCCCATTTTCAACTTTCCCACTTTCAACTGTACGACGACTTTCGACTAATACCCTATCTCCCCAAATTTCCTTGACCACCATACCTGCTGATAATAGGAGTCGCCTCCCTGGTTGTTAACAGCAGCCTCATAATTGTCCTTATTCAGATCCAGCTCATCATCGGGATAGGGCAACCTGCCTGGAAGATAATCCCTCGGGATATCCACCCATTCCGCACTTTTAATCTTGATCCCATCCAAAACCAGGTCCCATTTCTTCAGCTGGGGGAAACCTGTTCTCCTGTAATCAGCCCATGCCTCCCAGCCATTCAGAAAGAGTGCGATCCATTTCTGTACCATGATCTGCTCCAGTGTATTGTCATAAGCTCCATTGCCCAAAAGGAACAGGTCTGCATCCTCTTCAGAGATCCCATAATATGTGATGGCATTTTTGATCCCTTCCTCATACCACTGTTGTGCATTTTCTGTGGTCCATCCCCTGAAAGCTGCTTCTGCCCTGAGGAAGCAAACCTCTGCATAGGTCAGCACAGGATTTATATGGATCGGATTATTGGTAAAGTGCAGTCCAATGTAGGAGGTGCTGGAAACACCCATCCCCATGGCCTGATTCTCCTTTATGGTAGAATTCATTAAGTTGGGAACACCCCGGTAGGTCATATTGTCCAACTCCATGGGTTGGGCGAGGATGGCAAGCCTGGGATCAACGGTCTCTTCGAGTTGCCGTGTCATCAGTTCACTGATCTTCGGACTGGAGGTTCCGGTTAACTCCGGATTGCTGGGGTTTTTAGAATCCACATTCAATTCATAATAGGGATTCCACCATATCTGGTCCTCGATGTAATGGAACAATGCACTTTCATCACTGGATCTCATCAGGTTCTCTTCCAAAATGAGCTGGGCAACCACCTGCTGGTTGCCACTTCTGACTGCCAGCCTGAGGCGAAGCGAATTGGCAAACCTGATCCAGAGATCAAGGTCGCCATCAAAGAGCATGTCGTTTGCATAAAAGGTTTCAGAAGGATCGATGGTTGATGCTGCGTTTTCCAGGATTGCCAGCAGATCGGCATAGATATCTTCCTGGGTATCATACGCCGGGGATATATTTTCCTGTGAATATTCATCAAGGAGTTTCCATGCTTCTGAATAGGGGACATCGCCCCAGATATCGGTGACCCTGTGGAAACAGTATGCTTTCCAGATGCGTGCCACCTGGTGCTTGTTCATATCTTCCGGATCATCAGCAGTCATATCCTCAAGGACTGTGCAGTTGAGTAAAAGGTTTGAATAGTAATATGACCAGAGGTTTTGTATCCGGTACTGGTCAAAAAGTGTGTATGGAGGCATGGTTGAGTTGCCCCAAACAGCTGCTGTCTGCATGATCCAGCGCTGTACATAGGTGATGTTATATGTATTCTGGAATCCGTACTCTCCGGCCCCCTCTTTTAATACGTAATTGAATACATACTCCTCATCCGATGTATTTGGATTATTCGGATTGGAATTGATTTCCTCGAAATTCTTGGTGCATGCCGATGACAGGATCCCTGCCATCAGGACAACGTATAAATATTTCTTTCTGATCATGATCTGCATCTTTAAAAGACAAGTTTCAAATTAAATCCAATGGATCTTGTGGTGGGCATGGCCGCATATTCCTGTCCGATCCCGTTGTTATTGGAGGTGAAGGAGGATTCCGGATCAATGTTGGGCACTCCACTGTATATGAGCCAGAGGTTTCTGCCCACAAGTGCCAGTGAGGCACTCTGAATAAAACCGTCCCCGAACCATGCCGATGGCAAATTGTAGTTGAGGGTTACATCTCTTAATTTCACATAGGTGGCATCATAGACATCCAGCTCTGCGATCCCGCCCCATTTGCGCTGGTGCCAGTACATCTGAGGATCAATACCTCTTGTGTTTTCTGAACCATCGGCCAGTACCCCGTCAGCTACGTATCCCACACTTCCTGATAATTGCTCTTCAGAGGTGGCTGCATACCAGGACTCCCGGCCCTCAAGGGTTTCTACAAACTGACCGTTGTCCAGGCCATACTTGTTGGTCTTGGAGAAGAGATCTCCCCCTTTCTGTACACCAATGGAGAAGGAGAGGGAGAGCTCTTTATATCGCAGTGCATTGGTGATGCCTCCGGTCCAGTCCGG
This sequence comes from Bacteroidota bacterium, assembly GCA_039714655.1. GTDB lineage: Bacteria > Bacteroidota > Bacteroidia > Bacteroidales. Next base: position 40,913 of record JBDLIX010000006.1, on the reverse strand, counting down.
GGTTACATTCCCGATCACCCCCCGCTCTTCCGCAATATAGTAACCGTCTTCACCGATCAGGGGTTTGCCATTGTTGGGATCATCGATCACATTGCCCTGGTCATCTCTCCTGTAGTATCGTGCCAGCCGGGTTCCAAGGATCTCACCATAGGGTTGTCCGGGGACAGCAACTATATCGATTTGACTTTCATTGGTAATGGTTAGCTGGGACAAACCACCTGCCAGGGATAGCACCATGTTCTGATTCTTGGCAAAGTTCACTGATATATCCCAGTTCAGATCAGGTGACTTAACCGGTTTGAAGTTCATCTGTATCTCAACACCCTTGTTGGAGATCTCCCCGCCATTGGTGACCACCTTTGCAAAACCAGAAGCTTTGGAGATCTCTGCAGAGACAATCTGGTCATAGGTTGTCTCATTATAATAGGTCACATCCATGGTCACTCTGCTCATAAAGAACCGCAGGTCAGCTCCCACTTCCCATGAACCGGTCCGTTCAGGTTTCAGATTCGGATTGCCCCGCTCGTTTGTGAGGTAAACCGCAGGTACATCACCGTATTGCTGACTGATATAGGCGGAAGATAATCGGTAGGGATCCGTATCATTCCCTACAAAAGCGTAGGAGAAGCGTACCTTTCCAAAACTTAACGTGTTCTTGTTCATTCCCAGCAACTCGGTAAATACCACACTGCTGTTCACAGATGGGTAGAAATAGGAGTTATTATGAAGCGGCAGGGTGGTGGACCAGTCATTTCGTGCGGTTAATTCCGTGTATAGCCATGATTTATAATTCAGCTGGGCTGAGCCATAGAAGGACTGGATCACTTTCTCTCTTTTTGATGTTCCCACCGATGTCTCAGCCGGATACTTAGGGTTGTTCAGGGAGAAGAAGTTGGGAACTGCCAGACCCACAATGGAGGAGGACTGATAATCCACAGCGTAGTTGTAGTAATTTCCTCCGGCATGCACCATCAGGTTCAGGTCATCTCCAAAGTTTTTTTCTGCGGTCAGCAGGAAGTCATGATTCAACGACCGATAGTTAACCCAGCGTTCAGTAAATGCACCTTCACCGTTTGCCCGGAGGGCATTGTTGGCTATCCTCAGGTACCGTTTCGAAGTGTAAGTGTCCATACTACTCCTGATAAAGCCCTTGAGCCAGGGAGTGATTTGCATATCAATTTTGCCGTATCCGGTAAATTGGTCCTTGTTGTCGTTGTTATAGTTTTCATAAGCCTCCCAATAGGGATTGGTATGCCAGTCACTGGCAAAATACCAGTTCTGTTCATAACCATTATCACTCATATGGTCATCCCGAAGGGTGTTTGTGTTGATGCTGCGAGGCATCCAGATAAAGGTTCTGGCACCAGTCCGGGCATCTCCCTGGCCCACCCGGTTAAAGGCATCCTCGCGGATATAGTTGGCCTTAAAGCTGAGGCTGAACATCTCATTCAGCTTTGAGTTCATGTTATAGTTCACCGTCTTCCGGTTGTAGGTGCTATTGGGCTTCAGGCCGCTGTTATTCAGTGCACTTGCGGAAAATCTCCAGTTGAACTTCTCGGAGCCATTCTCAACGGCAACGGAATTGGTAAGGGTGTATCCCTGATTAAAGTAGTCTGATACATTGTTTGGCTGGGGAGTGAGGGTATAGAACTCGTTATTCCAGTTCAGCACCTCCATAGTCCCGTCCATTTTGGGTCCCCAGCTACCTGTAGAGTAGTAGTAATAGGCCGAATCAACCCCATGCTCTTCCTGCTGACTCTCACTAAGTGCCTGGTACTGTATGGCTCCGCTAAAACCTGCACCATATTCATTCTGGTAGTCGGCCACCAGGTAGGCCCTGTCAATCATAAAATTTGTGTTCAGTGTCACCCTGAGGCGGTCCCGCTCGGTTCCTTTCCGGGTCGTGATCAGGATTACACCGGTGGCTGCCCTTGAACCATACAGTGCGGCAGCATTGGGGCCCTTCAGAACAGACATGGTTTCGATGTCATCGGGTGAAATTCCCATCAGTGCATTCCCGTAATCGAGTCCACCCAACCAGGAAGCGCCGTCCGATGCATTGTCCATGGGGACACCGTCCACAACGATCAGTGGTTGACTCTCCGTGGAGAGTGACTTAATTCCCCGGATTACGATCCTGGAGGAGGTTCCTGCTCCCCCGGCTGTCTGAGAGATATTTACTCCGGCCACTTTGTTGCTGATGGAGTTGATAAAGTTTACGTCCCTGTTGGTGGTGAGTTCTTCACCCTTCACATCTGAAAAAGCATACCCCAGTGCTTTCTTCTCTTTCTTGATTCCCAGGGCGGTTACAACCACATCTTCCAGCTGAGTGGTGGATTGGTTCAAGATGATTTCCACTTCGGTTAATCCGGTGATATCCACCACCTTACTCTCGTAGCCGATGTAAGAGATAAATAGTGAATTAGACCCTTCGGGAATATTGAGTGTGAAATTCCCATCCAGATCAGTAGTTGTTCCCGTCTGTGAAGCTCCGCTCTCGGTCTGCACAACTACTGTGGCACTGATCAATGTTTCACCGGTCTGGTCTTTCACCTGTCCAGTGATTGTCCGTACCTGCCCATGCAGGTTGATTGCAACTAGTAACGCTGCAAAGATCAAAAAGATTCTGTTCATAGCTTTTGCGGTCTTTCTAACATCCAAACTTTTTTTACCTAACCAATAACCATTCTTACTTAATTCACATTTATAATTAATTCTGAATAGGTACCTGTTTCGGTGGAGATATTCAGAATTATAAGCTGCTGATTCAATGCATTTTTTCTCAATTCTATGGAATTTTCTCCCTGCATCAGTTTTCCTTCCTGGATCAAAGTACCTGTCACACTGTACATGGAGTATCCGAAAGATCCTTCCGGTATGCCATCAATGTGAATGGTTGAACCGTTGACAGGGTTGGGATAGAGAGTGATATCATCTTCTTTGAATGGTGGTACAGAGACGGTGCTTCCCGGCTGATGAAACAGATCAAAATATAGATCTCCGGTTTCCACAGCCCCATCCGTTCTGATCAGCTTGATATATACCAGTGAATCGGCCCCTTCAGGAACTTCGGTCAGGTTATAGCCCCAACCGGCATAATTCACCTCGCCAAGCAGAGCTTCCGTACCGTTGTTGAATCCAAGGATTATCTGGTTGTGACTCAGGTCACCCCAGATCCACATGCCTGCCTCCTGCAATCTTTCGTTCAGATCAATTGGCTCCACTGGTTTGATCATGCAGAAGGCATCATTGTTAAGGAACTGATACCTGAGCAGCATGGAAGCGTAGCCTGAAAGGTATGTTTTGGTCCACCGGTAGAGGAAGGAGGAGTTGTCGATTCCCTGACTGTTGACCAGATCGAGGCTCCACTCTTCCACATCATCAAATTCTTCCAGGATGGTAATCACCCCCGGCTCTGTCATGGTCCGGAAACTGATCCGCTGGGTATCCACCATGGGGATGTTGCCCTCGTCCTTAATGGATCCGGCCAGTGTTAATGTGTATCCGGTATTGAATTGAAGATCCATTTCAGGAGAGAAGTAGTAATGTCCCTTTTCTTCCAACGTGAGGATGGAAGCACCTTTTGTAGTCAGGATGGTTCCGTCCTCTGCCATGATCGAGACCGCATTGATCAGTGATGAATTTTTCAGTGGTGCATCAAAAATAAGGCGGAACTGCAGGTAGGGACTGACCAACTCCTGTCCGCTATCCGGAAAAGAGGCTTCCAGCAGGTACCTGTTGCGGTGGTCCGTTATAAATGAGAAACTGTGTATGGTATCCATATTCACACCCCACTGATGCTCAGCAATGCTATCCAGCATCACAGTATACACTGTTCCGGTATCATAGGGTAAATTGGGTTGGAAAGTAGCGGTCAGGTAATATTTATCCCATGAGAAGGTTCCATCAACCGGAGGGTCAATGGTAAATGCTTCTGCCACAGAAGCCGAATCCATATTCATATTAAAAGTAAAGGTCACCGGATCAAAACATGGGATCAAACTACTGTCAATGGGTGTATGTCCCATAAGTTTGGGAGCCATGGTTTTATCGGCTTCCATCCACCGGTTTATATAACTGAACTTGTGTGCGACCACCTCCACCGCTACAGTATCGTTGAAATAATCCGGGGCCGAAAAAACCAGATGATAGTTACCGGGTGGAATACTGTCAAACATATAGAATCCGGTGTTGACCTCATCCACCTGATATGACTCTCCGGTCTCAAGCAATTCTGCAAGGGCTCCGTTTACATTATGGTATTTGTCAGGCGAACCCAAAATGGTATAATTCTCCTTTGTCAGCAATGAGTCACGGATAATCCCTGAAATATTCCCAAGAGGTTCGGTTCCATCCAGTTGAAAATATGTGATCATGGCGTAGAGCATGTTCCAGGCCTCCTGCTTCCTGTAATCCAGGTTGAGCAGACGATCCACTTCAGGCTGGTAGTCATGAAAACTGCCTTCCGAAATGATTCCCGGTACCTGGAGCGGGTATAGCACACCGTAACCGTAATTCCAGTCAGGACGCAGCGTAAGATCCCCAATATAGTGTGGAGCGGTGTCGGTCCAGTAGGTGGCCTGGTTGGTAATTAACTGTTCCCACAGCGTGATAGCCCAGACCTTAGCTTCAGGATTGGAAGGAGATTCACTCTTCCCGTTAAAGATGGTCATCGGGTAGTTGGAGTACTGATTTCCTGCATTGCTGTGAATTGAGAGAAAGAGGTCCACATTGTTCTCATTGGCAATGGCAGCGATCTGGGAGAGTGGCAGGTCATCTTCGGTCCGGTTCAGAACCCTCGACATGATTACCTCGCATCCCCTTGCTTCAAGCAGGTCACGCAGCCATAAACCTTTGGTAAGGTTGCCTTCCGATTCCCAGAAACCATTGGGCTGACCCCGGTCATCGGAATCATGGCCACCATGGCCTGGATTGATCATTACCTTATAGCCACTGAAGTTGGGGGTCTGGGCCGGGGAGATCATTACAAATCCTGTAATGATAAGGATGGATATGCAGTATCTGAATTTCAACATGTAGACATTTCTTAATCCCTGATTCTGATTCTCATGGTGAACACTTCGCCCTTCATATTGTGAAAAACAATACGGTCTGCTGCCTCTGAAGCTCTTGGGTTCAGAGCAACTTCATCGCTCCCGGTGGTCAGGTTCTTTCTAATCCCCGAAGGCACATGAATCGTAATAATGTCTGATGATTTAACCTGATGACCATCATCCAGGTCCTTCATTCCCAGTATCCACTGGTTATTCATCCAGGTTGGGGAATTCAGATATCCCAATTCCTTCAGGATAGATCCATGAAGGTCAGATATAAAGGTCCCTTTTCCTGCAGCGGTAAATAGCAACTGTTTTTTGTCGGGAGAAAGAGATACCCAGATATAGAAATGGTCACCAGCAGGAGCAAGTACCACCGGATCAGCATTTGGACTTACCAGTTCCATTTGTTTCCCGGTTGTTCTGACCTGCAGATGATTCTCCCCGGATTGCGTTACATTCATTAATTGAGTAGGGTCAAGCTCCGAAACTTGTTTTTCCCGGCGAAACCTTGTATTGTACATCGAAACCACATCTCCATCATTTCCAGATAGCAGAATTTGATAGCTTTTCTGTCCAAAAGAGGGATAGAAGGCCTCGTGTTTTAAGGGGACTTTCTTAATTCTTCTGGCCCTGATATCCTGTGCTCCCACAGCTATTCCAACGGCCATTAAAGTGCATAAAATGAATATTCTCTTCATTATAGGAGAGATAAATGATCTGTTTAGGAAAGAAATAAAATGAAGGGCAGACAGATTACTGTCCGCCCTTCATATATGAGAAGTTTATTGCGCTTTTACAATGCGCACTACTTCAGTTTTACTCTCAACAGTGGTGAGCTTCAGGAAGTAGACACCCTTCTGGCATCCTTCCATGTTCAGCTCAATTCTGTTTTCACCGAGTGTCTTGACACTCTGCTGAACTCTACCAGTGATGTCAATGACAGCAATGGTTTCGAAAGAACTGCAGTTATCAATGGTCAGCGTGTTGGCAAACGGGTTGGGATAAACATTTACATTCAATGATTGATCCAGCCCGATTCCAACTGTAGAGATCTGAACAAATTCAGACATTACCGGTTCGCCTACCAGGTAGTTCATTCCACCTGTGGCAGTGGCCGGAGTCACCTCGAATGCCACATATTTCTCACGCATATCATCTCCTACCACATAGGTCGCTCCGTTTTCACCCAAAAGCTTCAGGGCATCGCTGCCTGCTGCATCAGAAGCATAGTACCACTGATAAGCGGAGCCTTCCTCAACATCGCCGTTGGCATCTGCATAAGTATAGGTGCCTGTAAGCGTGGATCCCACAAAGAGGTCCCCTGTCACTGCAGCATCAGTAGCAACCGGTACTTGGGCACCAACAATATTGACCACATTCTCGGGACCAAAGGCAAGCAGCGGCTGCGCATCAGCAGCGGCGGCTGTTCCTGTTCCGTCATATTCAATGGTGATGCTCTGTCCCTCAGTAGCAGCTGATTCCAGAACAAAGGTTAACACCTCTGGCGCTGTACCCGTACCAATGATGGTATCGATCGCTACCGGTGCACCATCTACATTCACAATCCACCCTGTACTTTGATTGGTGGTATCGGGCATGCTCTTGCTGAACACAACAAACAGACTGTCTCCTGTCTCAGTGGATTCTGCCGATACGAATTCAGGACTTATTAAGACACCTTTGAAATGTGCAACTCCGTTGTTGGCTGACAACATATAGAGGTAGAAGAAATCTGCATCAGACGCTACATGCACACCGCCAAGTTCCTGGTCCGTAAAAGAGAGTGCCTCGGATGTACCCACAGTCGCAAACGGTGCAGCAGTGATGTCTTTGACAATCACATTCCATTGCAAATCCTCGGTTTTCTGATGGAACGCTGCAAGTGTACGCCCTTTATGATAGAAAATATTCGGGGAATTGGACTGGTTATCATCCTTACCTACCCCTTCAATGGCTCCTACAGACATTCCGTCTTTATCGAAAATCTGAGCCTGTAATCCGCGTGCATCCACCAGGAAGTCTGAGTCTGCAGTTGGTTGGAATGGGACTACAGCAGGAGTCACTCCCAATGTAGATAAACCCTCCAGCGATAATTCAGTGCCGGTATCGGGTATACCACCGGTGACAATCCAGCGGACCACTTTTCCTTCCGGTGCTGCAGCATAAATCACTGCATCTCCGGAGACATCACCTGTGACAGTGAATTTATCACCAAGACGCATCTTTTCAGAAGCCTGGTATTCAATCCATTTTACAGGAGCTGACAGTTCATCGGTCCATTTGTAGATGGTAAATAATCCGGCACCCCATCCTGTTGCCGCACTTGCATTCAGTGTCAGCGGACAGGCGAGTATCTGACCGTCGTCAGAAACTTCCACATCACTGATCTTATACAACCCGGCATCCATGCCTTCGGTATTCATTTTTGTGATCAGTGTACCATCGCTCTTATCGACAACAAGCAGGTTCGTTCCGCCATTCCTGCTGGCAATGTAAATATGGTCAGCCCCAACTGCAAATCCACGCTCGGTATTTCCGCTCCCCATATATTCAGGAATCGCATTGTGTTTGGCAGCTCTCATCCAAACACGCTCAAAGTCACCATCATTGGTGGATGCAGCGACAACAGTTTCAGAAGGAACAATGACCAGTTCACCAGTGAGCAGGTCACCTACTGTGGCAACCGGGGTAATTCCATATCCCACGTAACTGCCAATCATATCTTCCGTTACCAGAAGGGCGTTATCATCTGCACCGGCAACCGGTGCAAGGTTGGTTCCGAGGGTATCATCAGCCGTATACCATGAGTGGACAGATGCTCCTTCAGGATCATCAGTACGGTCGGTATACGTATAGGTACCATAGAGTACAACGCCAACTTCGGCCGTGCCGTGTATCATTACATCGGTTGCCACCGGCGCTTCAGCCGCGGGTTCCGGACCAATTACACCTGTTGCGACCATCACCACAACACCGGTATCAATACCGACTGTTTCTACGGATATGGGGGTTACTTCAAACAATATATATTTAGCTTCATCTTCAACTGCAACGGTATACATGTTGGTATCGGCGACAATCTCAACTTTGCCGGTCCCGATAGCATCATCAGCCCGATACCATTTTAATATGGTTTCTGCCTCAGCATCTCCGTTGTAGTCTGTGTAGGTATAGCTTCCTGTTAAAATACCAGCTACCTCTTCACGGCCTGTAATGCCAAGCTCAGAAGCCACCGGAGGTATGGGTGGTGGAGGCGATACTGTATCGGCAGTTACTGCACTGACAGTCTCACCAATTGTGAACCATCCTGCCTCAGCTACAGGTGTAACACTCAATATGATATATTTACCTGTATCAGCATCTACAAGGGTATATTCCAGGCCACCGGAGCTGACAAGAAGTGTATCCGTTTCATCTGCACGGTACCATTCGATCACGGATTCTCCTTCAGAGTCCCCATTGGCATCGCTATAGGTATAACTACCGGTAAGGATTTCTCCTGCCCAGAGGGTTCCGCTGATAGCCACATCGCTGGCTACAGGAGGATTGGCTGCTGCCAGTACGGGTCCGAAAGCTGCCGATTCGACCAAATGCAAGGCACTGGAGGTGGTAGCCCCGGTTGATGAAACTGGTAATACTGTGAAACTGATGTATTTACCCTCATCAACTGCATCCAGTGTGTAGGTCAGGTTACCAGCATTGGCAGTGATCTCAGCTTTACCTGTACCCTCGTCATCATCAGCCACATACCACTTGATCTCTGAGGTTCCTTCCAGGTCATTGTTAAAATCGATATATTGATATTCTGCAGTAATCACATCAGCCACAACAGGATTTCCGCTAAAGCTCAGGTTGGTCGCTGTAGGTGCTCCATCCCCTGCAACGGCAGCTACATAGTTGCCTCCTGATAATGAATAAATGGCCCAGCCACCATCAGGATTACCGAGGGCTATCTGCTCTTGTCCGTTACCGTAAACGTGCGGCCATATGGATTGATGGATCGGAGGAGTTCCCGGCAGAGTCATCAGTATATCTGCTGCGGTCACATCTGACAGATCTGCAGCTTTACCTGTAATATTGATGGCTACAACACTTCCCGAATCAGAAATAACCAGAGCCTCAAAAGGTGCCATTTGAACGAATTTACAATCACCTGTGGTAGGCGTTGCAAACACTTCGGCAGGAACTGTTGCTGTAATGTTTCCGGATCCGTCAAACTTAACCGGTCCCGGAAGCGCCACGTTATTGTACCAGAATCCATCCGCTATTTTCGCTCCAAGAGCCTGTACGGTGGGAGTCCTCACGCTTGTGAGTCCTGTCAGATCAAGGGTCTTTACTTCGCCCAGCACACCGTCAACGACTTCGAAATAATACACCTTGGCCACATTGACAAAGGGAATGATGATGAGTGCCTCATGGGAAAAACTTCCATATACACTGAATGAACCGCCAAAATCATCGGCAGTTCCGGAAGCATCCTTCCATAACTGAACAGGTTCTGCATCTTCACTGGCCCAGTAATAGAGCTGTACCGGATTGTATTGATTCGAAGTACCAGTGGTGGCATAAATGCCCCCTTCCATATCGACCTCAACATCTCTGATGCCATATCCCCAGTCACCGCCCATTGCGGATGCGGGAGAAAGAGTGGTTACAGAATCTCCGGTAGCGGCATCAAGGACCTGAATCTTGCTGTCCTCTTTTACAGTACCGCCTGCATCACCCACATAGGCTCCTTCCGTTCCACCCACATATAGGTGGTTATTCAAAGGGCTGTAAGCGAGTCCTCTGTAATACCGGTCGGCATTCCAGACATGTGACTTGTTCCAGACTTCAGCCTGTGCCATTGCCAGGTCACTCCCAAAAAAGAGGAAACCTGCAACCAGCATCATTAAAAATGTAAATCTTTTTCTCATAGTTGCATGATTTAGTAAGACATGTTATTGAATAATTAGTTTTCCGATGTTGATTTCATTGTTGTATACCACCTGGAAGATGTATTGACCGGATGATAGTTCAGAAGTGTTTAGACGCATCTCCTGGGTTCCACCGGTTGCTTTGTCAGCAGTGATCCCCATAAACCGGCCTGACATGTCAAAAAGCTTCACAGCCACGGCGCCATTGGCATCCATGGGTAGCGTGAAGCTTATATTGGCAAATTCTGTGGCAGGATTTGGATAAGCAGATATCCGGAATGATTCGGTGATTCTCTTTTCCACAGAGGTGTGGTTGATCCCCTCGATCCGGTAGCATGCGATCCCATTACTGGGAGCACATACAAATAGATGCAGTTGCTCCTCAATAATCCCGAATTCTACCGCACCTTCACCATAAGCATCGTCATATTTGGTTCCGAAAACAGGAGAGAAGCCAATCACATCCACATCGGTCACATTCTCGCCATGTTTGGTAATGTCAAAGACAAAAGCGCTCTGATCCCCGCTGAACATGCCCATATAGAGCCTGTCGTTATATTCAATGGTCCGGCCGGCAATAAGAGAAGATGGCATATCAGCAGCGGTGATGGAAACCTGGGTCAGGTTGACCCCTTCGGTCGTAAACAGGGTAGGCAAGAATCCTTTACCACTCACATAGATCCAGTCATCTTTGCTGATGGAAGGTGCCACTGTAATAGAAGTGCCGGCATTGGCAATATCCTGCAGAGTTATGATGGTGGGAGCTTCATCCACCACCCCAGCGGTCACTTTCCAGCGAAGCAACTTGCTTGTCTCTCCGGCACCGGCGTAGATGTAGGCCTCTTCATCCCAGTTCCCGATAACGCTGAACTTGTCTCCCAGGCGGAAGCCACCCTCCTTGTAATCGATGATGGTTTGGGGAATATCCTGTTCCCAGCTCCAGCGGTATACCCTGAAGGCTTTCACCGTTACACCGCCATCGCTGACAATATCCGGTCCTGAGGCCAGGGTCATGTTGCATGCAAATATGGAGCCATCCACCGTGCTTGTCACATTGTTCAGCGGATAGCCACCACCAAAGAATTCATCGGAGGATCTGATCCCGGTTGTAAGCAATTGGGCCAAACCGAATTGTGGTGCTTCACCGGTTTCCGGATCCAGCACATACACATGGGGCTCTCCCCAGTCCAATGTGCCGTCGCTGTCAACATCCTCGGGATGCCGGCTCGAAACGTATAGGTGACCTGAATAGTCACTGTATACGATTCCCCGCTCAGAGGCGGCAAAGGATGGATCTCCCTGCTCTACTTCGCTTCCATCGGTAAACCATTCAGGTGCATTTTCGCCGTAATGGGCCCAGACCTCCACAAAGGTCGTATCTCCCTGTGCATACCCTATAAATGATAACACAAGGAAAACCATGATAAATAGTAAAGGTTTCTTCATATTTAAAGATTTTAGTTAAAATATTTCGCAATGCTTGATCTATTAACCGTTGAGTCCACTTAGAGAATGGAGTTGCTGAAACAGCAGGTGAAAAAGGTGGGTTGTATAACATAATACTAATAATACGTAATATGTATGACAAATCTATGATAAAAATTTGTATATTGTACTATAATTAGAGAAAAAATATTGGAAAATACTATGAATCAATACTTCATGTATATTCTTCGGAGTCATCTACTTATGGCAGTATCTCTCTTAGGATTTGTCATACATCCTATTAATGGACAGTCTGATAAGCGAGAATTCAGGGGCGTATGGGTTTCCACAGTGGCAAACATTGACTGGCCATCAAAGCCTGGTCTTACAACTGCTATACAACAGGAAGAGATCATTAAGATCCTTGATCATCATAAAATGAATGGTGCCAATGCCATCATACTTCAGGTCAGACCTTCCGCCGATGCGATCTATTCATCTGAGCTGGAACCATGGTCCAGGTTTTTGTCAGGAGAGCAGGGTAAAGCACCTGAGCCCTACTATGATCCTCTTGAATTCTGGATCAAAGAGTCACACATAAGGGGCATGGAACTCCATGCCTGGTTCAATCCATACAGGATCAAAATGAACATGTATGATGAGTTGAGTGAAGATCATGTCATACAGAGTCACCCTGAGTGGATCTTTACCTATGGCTCAAAAGTCTATTTTTCACCGGCAAATCCGGAGGTCTGGGATTTTGTAAAGAGGGTAGTAGTGGATGTTGTCAAACGGTATGATGTGGATGCGGTTCATTTTGATGATTATTTTTATCCATACAGGATCGAGGGGAAATCGTTACCCGATAGCATAGACTTTGAAAGATTTGGAGGAAATTATTATCCAGACAGCGTGGAAGATTGGAGAAGGCATAATGTGGATACGATCATCCAGCTGCTCCAGGCAGCCATTACAACGGAAAAGCCCTGGGTGAAATTCGGGATCAGTCCTTTTGGGGTATGGAGAAATCGCTCTCAGGATCCAATCGGTTCAGAAACATCTGCAGGTTCGACCAATTTCGACGATCTTTACGCTGATGTGATCTCCTGGCAACGTAAAGGGTGGATCGATTATCTGATGCCGCAGTTGTACTGGCGGGATGATCATCCGGCAGTTGACTTTTCCACACTGGCTTACTGGTGGAGCGATTTTGGATATGGCAGGTCGGTATACATTGGATTGGCCCCATACAGGATTGATAAGAAGTCAGAACACAAGCTGTGGAGAAAGGAGAAATATTTTCTGCATCAGATTGATATCATTCGTTCCCTGGAAGGATTGGATGGTTTCGGGTATTTCAGCAGCAGACATTTCTTCAGAAAGGATATTGAATCCATGAACAGGAAGCTGCAGAAGCAATATTGTTCACATCCCTCCCTGGTTCCAACCATGCCGTGGATCGATATCCTGGCTCCTCAGGCCCCGATCAATGTGCGGGTGATGGGTAACTCCCTGGTCTGGGATGTGGTTGATGAGCCTGATGAAATGAATCGATCCAGGTTTTTTGTGATATACAGGTTTGATCCGGGTGAGACACGATTCCTTAAGAAAGCTAAGAATATAGTAAGAGTCGTAGGAGAGAAGAGTGTTTTATTCAAGGGTGGGATTGCTCCGGGAATCTACCGGATATCGGCCCTGGATCGTTTAAATAATGAGAGTCAACTGAGTGACCTCATAGGAATTGAATAAGGTTAATAACTGAATAATATATTGTACAGGTAAAAATGTATCTTTGACGCCAATGAATTTTTAAATGAATGGATGATATTTTTCAAAATATTGGGAGCAAGCTTACTCTGAGCCAGCGTATTGAGCGGACACTGGAGAGTGCAATCAGAGAGAAGAAGCTGATTGTGGGTTCCAAACTTCCCACCGAAAGAGAGATGTGTGAATCTTTTGGGGTGAGCAGGACGGCTTTGAGGGAAGCTTTGAGGAGGCTGAGTGCCAGGGGACTTATCACCATTCAGAAGGGGAGTGGGATGTATGTTACTGAGATTAACATTGAGGATGCCATAAAATCCCTGAACCTCTATTATGATCTGAAATTTGATAAAAATTTAATTGCCCAGATCATTGAAGTGAGGCTTCTGTTCGAGCCTGAGATTGCCAGACTGGCAGCTCAGAACAGAACAGATGCAAACATTTCCGAACTGGAGGAGATCCATTCTGAATTTGAAAATTGCGATCCCGACAATACTCAGAAGGAGACTGACCTGGACAATAAATTCCATTTAAGTATTACCAAATCTACTTCCAACCCGATTATGCAGATTACCATGGAACCCATCTATTCACTTTTGCCCAGGATGCGCAACTATATTTATGGTAATATTGATGGAGAAAAGGCCCACACCCTGAACTACCACAATCAGATTTTGTATGCGATCAGGGATCAGGATGGTGATCAGGCGTATCAGGTTATGAAAGAACATCTTCTTCGGACAAAGTCGATCTATGAAAAACACATGAATCTTGGTAATCATTATAACAATAGTATTCGATAATTATGGAAACCATCGAAATTGTATTTAAAACACTCGAATCCTCTACAGAACCGCTTAAAGCCGGGGAGATTGCCGAAGCTGCCAGCCTGGATAAGAAAGAGGTTGATAAGTCCATGAAGGTTTTGAAGGCCGAGGGCAGGATTGTCTCTCCCAAAAGGTGTTTCTGGACCACTGCCTGATTGATTTCAACAAAAACCTCTTTTTGTGTTAGGAAATAAAGCGATGATCCTGGCGGCTGGCCTGGGCACCAGGTTGCAGCCGTTAACAGATCACAAACCCAAGGCTTTGCTTGAGTGGAAAGGTGTTCCCCTCCTGGAACATGTGATCCTCAAACTGAAGGACCAGGGATTCACCGAACTTATTATCAATGTACACCATTTCCCGGAGTTAATCATAGATTTTATAAAGCAAAAAGATCATTTTGGGATTCACATTGAGTTTTCACATGAACGTGATGAACTGCTTGACACGGGAGGTGGTATTGGTCATGCCTCCTGGTTTTTCGGGGAGAAACCGTTCCTGGTTTATAATGTGGACGTTATCAGTGATATTGACCTGACTCATTTGTTAGAGGCACATGTGAAAAACAGGGCCATTGCTACATTGGCAGTGAAAGAGCGGGTGACTACCAGGAGCCTACTTATGAATCGGGAAGGCCTCCTGAAAGGTTGGCGGGATAATCGTACCGGGGAGACCATTCTTCTGGACGAAAGGGAAGAGCAGCTAATCCCCATTGCTTTCAGTGGCATTCATGTGATGGATCCGGCCGTGTTTAAACTTTTCCCCGCAGAAAAGAGGTTTTCAATCATGCCCTTTTATCTGGAGCTGGCCAGATCCATGCCCATCCACCTCTATCGGCATGACCAGGACAGCTGGAGTGAAAAGGGTAGATTAAAATCTTTCACTTAGTCAGCCTAACAGCGTAACAGAATATGGAAGCTACTGAAGAGATGAAAGCGCAGATAGCGCAGTGGAATGAGGAGTTGAAGGAGAAGAGTGCCATTGGGGTGATCGGTTTCTTTTTGCACCACTTCGGCGAGAAGATCGTGTTATCCACCAGCCTGGGACTGGAAGATCAGGTGCTGACAGAGATGGTTCTGCGCCAGAATAAGGAGGTGGGGGTATTTACGCTGGATACGGGACGGCTATTTCCTGAGACATATGATCTTATTGCGCGGACCAATAAACACTTTAAGATCAGGATGAGAACCTACTTCCCCGAACCTGCAAAGGTAGAGGAGATGGTGGCCAATTATGGAATCAACCTCTTTTACGACAGTGTTGAGAATCGTAAACTGTGTTGCGGGATCAGAAAAGTGGCACAACTACCCAGGGCATTTGAAGGCATGGAAGCGTGGATTTGTGGTTTGAGAAAAGACCAGTCAGTGTCCAGATTTTTCAACAGCCTTGTGGAGTGGGATGCCAATAATGGTCTGGTGAAAATTAATCCATTGATCAACTGGTCCGAGAAGAAGGTTTGGTCCTACATTAAAGATCACGGAATTCCCTATAATCTGTTACATGACAGGGGATTCCCCAGTATTGGGTGTGAGCCTTGCACCCGCGCCATTGAACCGGGAGAGGATATTCGTTCCGGCCGTTGGTGGTGGGAAAATGAACTCCACAAGGAGTGCGGACTTCATAAAAGATAGCGATTACCGATGGATCACTCCCGATCCGATTAGTTCGTCTTTTTCGTACCATGCAGCAAACTGTCCGGCAGCGATTCCCCGCTGAAGTTTTCGAAAGATGATGAACATCCCCTGGTCGGTCAGATGTAATTTAGCTTCCTGCAGCGGTTGGCGGTAGCGGATCCGAACCATGTAATCCCGGCTTTCCCCTTGTTTCATGACCTGGTCTTCCCTGATCCAGTGAATCTCTTCCGGAATGATCTTCAATCCACGCCTGTACAATCCAGGATGGGATTGTCCCTGACCAACATATACCCGGTTCTCCTGCACATCGGTGGAAATTACGAAAAGGGGCTCTTCCTTGCCGCCCACCTGGAGTCCTTTGCGTTGTCCCACTGTAAAGAAATGGGCGCCCTGGTGCTTGCCTACCCAGGTTCCCTCTTCTTTTATATAACTCCATGGAGTGCAAACAGATTCCAGGTCAGACCGATCCTGCTTCTCTTCATTGTATTGGGACAGATCTGCCGGGATTTCAAAAATATTACCTTCCCTGGATTTGAGCTTCTGTTGAAGGAAAACAGGCAGGTGCACCTTTCCCACAAAACAGATCCCCTGGGAATCCTTTTTATTGGCGGATGCCAGTCCCTGTTGCCTGGCAATTTCACGCACTTCGGGTTTGTGCAGGTGACCAATGGGGAAGAGGGTTCGGGCCAATTGTTCCTGGGAAAGCTGACAGAGAAAATAGCTCTGTTCTTTATTGGGATCATCACCAGCCAGAAGGTGGTGGACCAACTTACCCTCCACACTGTCGGTTGTTTTTTTACAGTAGTGGCCCGTGGCCACATAATCGGGATTGTAGGCTTCTGCTGACTTCAGAAAAGCATCAAATTTGATCTCCCGGTTACAGAGTACATCTGGATTGGGGGTCCGGCCCTTCTGATACTCTGAGAACATATAATCGATGACCCTCTCACGGTAGGGCTCACTCAGATCCACCACATGGAACGGGATCTCCAGTTTTTTAGCAACCAGTTCGGCAAATACCACATCTTCATTCCAGGGACAATCGGCATCAATGACCCCTGTCTTGTCATGCCAGTTAATCATGAACAGGGCAGTCACATCATACCCCTGCTCTTTTAGCAGGAACGCTGCTACACTGGAGTCAACACCACCCGATAAACCAACTACTACACGCTTTGCCAAAACTCTTATTTTGGAACAAAATTAGAAAATTCTTCTGTTCTGGTGAAATTTGCCGGAAGGTTCATATTTATTGATAAAGTGAGGGATGTGATGGATGTATAAAATCCTATATTTACGTAATGTCCCCCCTGAATGTATACAAAGCTTCTGCCGGATCCGGAAAAACTTTTGCCCTGACCCTGGAGTACCTGAAACTGCTCTTCAGAAATCCCGGGATCCACCGGCATATACTGGCAGTCACCTTCACCAACAAAGCGGCCGGAGAGATGAAACAACGGATTCTGGGCCGGTTGTATGAACTTTCCAGGTATGATGGGTCGGCTCCAATGGAGGAGATGGTCCAGTTGATGCGTGACACGGGAATGGATGAAAGTGTCATCAGCCGGAAGGCCGGTGAATTGCTAAAAACCATACTGAATGACTACTCGGGATTTTCTGTAGGTACCATTGATAAGTTTTTTCAATCGGTGATCCGGGCATTTACCCGCGAGATTGGGATCCAGCCAGGGTATAATCTGGAACTTGACCACAATCGGGTTCTCTCTCTGGCGGTGGACCGGCTGTTCCATGATATATCTGATCATAAGGAGTTGCAGCGGTGGTTGATCCGTTTTGCAGAGGAGCGGATGGAGGAGTCCCGATCCTGGAATTTCAGAAATGATATGGTTCAGCTGGGAATGCAACTCTTCAGAGAATCTTTCCAGGGTTTGTTCTTTAAGCAGGATCTCTCCGTTCTTGACAAAGAGAACCTGGAACACTACCTGGATGATCTTAAAAGGGTAGAGGAGGATACCCTGCAACAGATGGCAGGGATCGGTAACAGTGCATTGGATCATTTGAAGCAATCAGGATTAGAAATCGGTGATTTCAGGTTGAAGGGTAATTCGCCACCTTCTCTGTTCCAGGAGGCAGTAGCAGGCAGGAGTCTGAAATTTACCCAGGCAAAACTGGATTCACTGGAGCAACCTGCAAAATGGCTTAATAAGAGTGCAACAGTTGAAATGACAAGGCTCACGGAACAGGTGCTTATGCCCTTGTTAAATCAATTATACATCAAACAAAAGGTTTTGAATACCATTGTTTCCATCAGACAAAACTTCTATACACTTGGAATTCTGGGTGATATTTGGGAGCGGGTGAAATCCTATACCCGGGAACGTAATCTTTTTCTGATCGCCGATTCCAGCCGATTCCTTCGTGGAATCATTGGAGGGAACCAGGTGCCGTTCATTTATGAAAGGACCGGGAACCGCTACACTCATATTATGCTGGATGAATTCCAGGATACATCACTCTTTCAATATGACAATTTCAAACCATTGCTTGACAATGCGCTGGCATTGGGGCACAACAACCTGGTGGTAGGCGATGTGAAGCAATCCATTTACAGATGGAGAAATTCCGACTGGAAGATCCTGGCCTCTGATCTGGAAACTGATTTTAGCCACCAGGAGTTTCATATGCACACCCTGGTTAAAAACTTTCGAAGCAGCGAACAGATCGTTCGATTCAACAATACGGTGTTTAAGTTGGTTCCCCAATTGTTGGCTCAGACCATCGAAAACGAGCTTTACAGTTCGGCAGTGATCAGGGAAGAGGTGGAAAAAGAGATACTTCGTTTTCGAAAGGCTTATGCAGATGCAATACAACAGATCCCTGATAAGCTTATGGGATCGGGCGGCATGGTGAAGGTTGAATTGTTTGAAGAAGAGGAAGAGAGGCCGTTTATGGAGCAGGTGCTCTCCCGGTTACCCGAGTGGATCCATGAGATACAGCTGTCAGGAATCGATCCGGGAGAGATTGCCATCCTGGTGCGAAGCAGAAGGGAGGGTGTTGCAGTGGCAAACAGACTTCTGGAACATGCCAGGAGTACAGGTGAAACCCATAAGTACCGGCTTATTTCCAACGAATCCCTTTTATTGGCTCACAATAGTTCAGTCTCCCTGCTCTTGTCTGCCCTGCGGTACCTGGTTTACCCCCACGATGCATTGAACAATGCTCTGTTCAAATACCTCCTCAACATTGCAGAGGTGATCCCCGGAAGGGAGCCAGACGCTCTGTTTGATACCTCCATAGCTATGGAACAGCTTCTGCCAGAGGAGTTTCTTGACAGCATTCATATAGTCAGGAAGTTACCGCTTTACGAGCTGGTTGAATCCCTCATTAAGCTGTTCAGGCTGGATCAACGGCCACAGGACCTCCCGTACCTGCAGGCACTCCAGGAGCTGGTCATCGATATTCATCGCAAGGAACCTCAGGGTATTGCGGAATTCCTTCATTTCTGGGAACAGCATGGATCAAAGAAGGGTATCTCTCTGTCGGAGGAGTCCAATGCCATCAGGATCCTTACCATTCACAAAGCAAAGGGACTTGAGTTTAAAGCTGTGGTAGTGCCATTCTGTAATTGGGAGATTACCACCGATCAGAAAAAGTCAAATATCCTGTGGTGTGACACAGCCGGTACCCCTTTTAACAGACTCCCTACGGTCCCGGTCAGGTTCAGCAACAAGATGCAACACACACATTTTTCCAGGGCTTACCAACAGGAACGGATGAAAGGGTACATGGATAACCTCAATCTGATGTATGTTGCCTTTACAAGGGCTAAGGAAGCCATGTTTATCGGAATTCCCGATACAGCTACAGATACCCTTCGCTCGGCGGGCGATCTGTTACGGGCCATCATTGACAAGAAACCTGATTGTGATATGGCATTGGATTCACTGGAAACCTATCGATCGGAACAAATAATATCCCTGGGAAGTTTGTCTCAGCACAAGAAGAGACCGGTGGAAGAAGATCCCTGGCAATTCAGTGCCTATCCCGTGAACCAGAGGACCCGGACACTGAAAGTCCGCATGCGTAGTGATGAGTATTTTGTTGACGAGGATGGAACATTCAGAACGGGACAAATGTATGGCAATGTGATGCACAAGGTGTTTTCGAGGATCTCATCGGTGAGTGATGTGAATCCACTGCTGAATAGAATGCAGAAAGAGGGATTGCTTCCCCACAAGGATCGGATCGCCTTGCAGGAGGAGATTCTGGAGATGATTACACAACCAGGGGTAGAACGCTGGTTTTCAGAAAGAGCAGATCGTTCCATTTACAATGAAAGGAGTTTACTATGTGGGGACGGGAAGATGCTTAGACCCGACCGGGTAATTGTAGAAGGGGAGCTGGTGACGGTGGTGGATTTCAAATTCGGCGGGTTGGTGAAGGATCAATACAGGGAACAGGTGAGGAATTATATGCAGCAACTGGGCAAGGCAGGATACAGGAAGGTGGAGGGTTTTGTGTGGTACGTAAGGTTGGGTAAAACAATTCAGATAGAGAACGTATGATTTATCCATGGGGAACCGGGAGAAGGCTTAACGCTTATAGCGACTATTTCAAGAAACGGTTTGGAGAGCGTGTCCAAAAAATTACCATCGATGCGGGCTTTACTTGTCCAAACAGGGACGGGACCCGTGGCAGGGGTGGTTGTACATTTTGCGACAACAAAGCTTTTAATCCCTCCTACAATGATCCGGGTAAATCCATCGCAGAACAGATCAGGCAGGGTATGGAATTTCACCGGACCAGATATCGTAAAGCTTCTCAATACCTGGCATATTTCCAGGCTTATACCAATACATATGCTGATCTTTCATCACTGAAGTCAAGGTATGATCAGGCTCTGGAGATCCCCGGGATCATAGGCATTGTGATCGGTACCCGTCCCGATTGCGTTGATGAAGAGAAGTTGGATTATTTCCGTGAGCTCTCCGAAAGAAGCTATGTGGTGGTGGAGTATGGCATTGAATCCCTTTCGAACAAAACCCTGCAAAGAGTAAACCGTGGACATGATGTGGAGAAGAGCATCTGGGCCATTCGTGAAACCGCAAAGCGGGGTATACGTGTGGGTGGACATATGATCATTGGATTGCCGGGTGAAACAGAAGAGGATTTCCTGGAATCGGCCATCCAACTTTCCCAATGGCCTCTGAATAACATAAAATTCCATCAGTTACAGGTGATCCGGGGAACGGCTATGGAAGCGGAGTTTCAGAATCGACCTGAAGATTTTGTGGACCTTACCATGGAGGAGTATTTGCAACTGATGCGGGAGATCCTTGAACGCCTGAATCCTGCTTTTGTGGTTGAACGTATTGCAGGAGAAGTGAGTCCCGGTATGAGTCTCCGGGAAGGATGGGGAGTCCGGTACGATGTGGTATTGCGCACCTTCGAGGAGCTCCTGGAACAGCATGATACATGGCAGGGAAAATACTATAAATCCATCGAGTGATGCAACCTATTCTTGAATCATTGGCTTCGCATCTGATCCGCACCGCCGGATCTAACCTGGGTGATACCCGCATCATCCTACCCAACCGGCGGGCAGGTCTCTTCTTGCAGCAACACCTGGCCAGGCACACTAAACAGGTGCATTGGTCACCTCAGATCTTTGCCATCAATGACTTTATTAATGAGATCAGTCAGCTCCAAATATGCGATTCCATTGAGCTTTTGTTTACCCTGTATGATATCTACCAGGAGAGTGTGGAAGTTCCGGAGCCTTTTGATGAATTTTACCACTGGGGCGAGATCATGCTTAGAGATTTTGATGAGTTGGACAAATACCTGGTGGATGCTCCCATGCTTTTCAGTAATATCATCGATCTGAAAGAGTTGGAGGAGCCTCTGTCCGGTCTTGAAACCGAACAGATCAAATTCATCCGTCAGTTCTGGGAAGGTTTTCATGAGGGAGACAGAACTCCGGAAAAAGATCAATTTCTTGAGATCTGGAAGCGTTTGCCATTGCTCTATCAACGGCTCAGAGAGGAACTTGAATCCAGAGGTGAAGGATACCAGGGCATGCAATACAGGGAGATTGCAGAGCGAATAGGGAAGGGAATCATGGACGACCCCCCGGAGTATCGAACCATCATTGCAGGATTCAATGCACTTAATGGATGTGAAAAACGAATCTTCTCATGGCTAAAAAAACGAGGGGCAGAATTTTATTGGGACTACGATCATCGCTATACGGATGATCATAGAAGTGAGGCCGGAAGATTTTTGAGAGAGAACCTGGTACAGTTCCCGCAGCATGCGAAGATTGAAGAGTTCAGAGGACTGGATAATGATAAGGATATCAGGATCTTTGAGCTTCCCACGGATGTCCTGCAGGCCAAAACAGTGCACAAGATTCTGGAAAAGGAAGATCCCGATAAGGTGAGGGATTGCACACAGACAGCACTTGTTCTATGCGATGAGGAGCTTCTGATGCCAGTGATTATGTCGCTCCCCGGGACGGTGGAGGATATCAATGTTACCATGGGATATCCCATGAAAAACACCCCGGTGTATGGTTTTATCGATGCGCTCCTTCGGCTGCAGCATAATATGCGTCAGAACCAGGAAGGGTTTGTGCAATTCTATCATAAGGATGTTACCTCCATTCTTTTGCATCCCTACATGAGAAATCTTGTTGGCAGATCTGGAGACTCCCTCATTGAAGAGATGTCAAGGAGCAATCTCATCATGGTGGAAGGTCGGCTTTTTAAAGGAGCACTGGAACAGAAGATCTTTCGTAAGGTGGAAGGAGCCAGGGATCTGCTGGATTATCTCAGAGAGATTTTTCTGCAGATTTTGGAAAACCTGTCAGATCGTACGGATAAGATGCACCAGGAGTTGGACCGTGAATTTATTTTTCAGTTGTTGATACATCTCAATAAGCTTGAAACCATCCTGGCTGCCAGGCCCACCATGACCACTGCGATCCTGGAACGCCTTTTCCGTAAAATGTTGTCGGCACTTCGTGTACCTTTCGAAGGTGAACCCCTTTCAGGGCTCCAGGTAATGGGGATTCTTGAAACCAGGTTGCTGGATTTTAAACATGTGATTTTGCTCTCTATGAACGAGGAGGTGATGCCTGCTTCACATACCGGACAGTCATATATACCCTACGCTTTGCGTATTGCATTCAGAATGCCTGCCAGGGAAGATATGGATGCAATCTATGCTTACTATTTCAACCGCCTACTTCAACGGGCTGATAAGATTGATCTACTCTATAACAGCGGATCGGAGGGAGTACGAACCGGTGAAATGAGCCGGTACCTTTATCAGGTGATTTACAACCGCGGGATCACGGTTACCAGACCAGGAATGGAGGTAATGGCAATGGAGACACCCTCCCTGGTTGTTCCACACTCTCCGGAGATTGATCATAAACTGGAAAGATACACCCTGAAAAGGGAAGGTGAGAAATACCTCTCCCCTTCGGCCATCAACACATACATCGATTGTTCCCTTAAGTTTTACCTTCGATACCTGGCAGGTATCGGTGAACCGGATGAGGTACAGGAGGAGATCGATGCTGCTGGTTTCGGGACAGTGGTTCACGAGTCCATCAGGCTTCTTTACAGTGAGATAGCAGATCGGAGTCAGGGTATCATTACCCTGGAGGCACTGGAGAAGATTTCCACTTCGGAGCGTCCGGAAAATGTATTGAAGAAGGTTTTTATTGACACCCATTTTAAGGGGCGAAAGAGAGCCTCCATAGAAGGCAGGAACATCATTGTATTCCGTGTGATGCTTAAGTACCTGAAAAAAATCATTCAGACCGATTGCAAAGTAGCTCCCTTTACCCTGGTTTCGGTTGAGGATACGTATCAAAGAAACTTGAGGATACTGGTAGGAGAGCGTCCTGTTGAGATCCGGATGGGTGGTAAAATTGATCGAATTGACCGAATTGGGAATGCACTTCGGGTGATCGATTATAAGACGGGTGATGCAAGGATGGGCTTCTCAACACTGGAGTCGTTGTTCGATTCTTCACTGAGGAGCAGGAACGGAGCAGCATTGCAAACCCTTTTCTATGCATGGCTGGTAGCAGCTGAGCATACAGGAGAAGAGATTGTGCCCGGACTTTATGTGATGAAAGCATTGTACGGGGAGGATTTTGATCCTGCCCTTACCATGGGGAGCCATAGTCAGCGTACAAAAATTGAATCGTTTGCAGATTTTGAAGAAGCATACATCCTGTTGCTAAAGGAGGTACTGGTTTCAATGTTCGATCCTGCCACGCCGTTTGTTCAGACAGAAAATGATTTGAAGTGCAGATACTGCGATTTCGCAGCAATCTGTAACCGGACCGGCATTGAGTAGGTTTTATTATATTTAGGACACCTCTAAACTGACAAAATATAAGTGAATGGTACCCGGTCATACTCTCTTCAAGGCGGAAATCAAAAAATTGAAATTTGAAACGGATGATGGAACAAGGTTTCCAGGCACCGCACTGATCCATTTTCAGGTAGACGGTAAGGTCAAGCCGGTTGTGGAGCTGATGGGATACATGGAGGAGAAAGAGATTTACAACGCCATTGACAGGGGAGAAGTGTTGAATCTGGATCACTGCTATATTGACAAGTTTAGTCTCAGGGATTACAGGCTCACCAGGAACTTGGGCCCCAGTGAAAAAGTTGTGCTGAAAGAATTTAGTGCGAGGAACTCCTTGTTTGCAGGAGAAGCTTCACTGGATTTTTCCAATGCAGTTTTCGAAGGAGAGGAATTCAGCCTGGATAGTGCCTGGATCAGCAGAGGCGATACCATCTTTGAGTCGGCCCGTTTCGAAACCGGCAAGGTCATTTTTCACAATGCCCGGTTTCCTGATGGATACTTTAACTTCAAGAATGTCTCCATCGATTTGGCACAGGTCAACTTTAAGAACTGTTATTTCGGTCAGGGTGTAAAAGATTTCCAGTATGCCTCTTTCGGGAATGGAAATTTGTTCTTTATCAATACAGATTTTGCGGGAGGGAATGTGAATTTCATCAATACTGATTTTGGCAGTGGAGATGTCTCTTTCAAAGTAGCCAGGTTTGGAACGGGCAAGGTGGACTTTCATTTTGCTTCCTTCAAAGATGGTAACGTCAGCTTCGAAAGAACTGAATTCGGTGATGGTAAGGTGGATTTTCGAACTGTTGAGTTTGGAACCGGGAGGGTAAACTTTAACCGGTCAGTTTTCGGCGATGGTGAGGTGAGTTTCGATGAATGTGAGATGGATGCTGGTAAATTCAGTTTCAAGCGGGCATTATTAGGCTCAGGGCTGTTTAGTTTTGAGGAGGTGATGTTCGAGCATGTGGATGTAAGCTTTGAGCGAACCAGTTTTGGATTGGGGAAGGTCAGCTTTTACAAGTCATGGTTCCATACACTATCATTGAGTTTTTGTCATCTCGATGGATTCGTTGACCTTCGTGTGAAACAGTGTCACTCCATCGATCTTACAAGTACCATTGTCAGGGACATCATCGATATGAATCCTTATGAATATTCAGCCAGCATCCAGACCCTTTTTATTGCTGGTATGAGGCTTATTGGAAGGATCTATGTTGATTGGAAACAGAACATTTTAAAGCAGATGATCTATTCCCAGCATGAGAGCAGTCATCGTGTTAAAGCTGAGCAGTTCAGGATATTGAAGGAGAATTTTAAGAACCTGGGATTGTACCATGACGAGGACAGGGCCTATGTGGAATTCAAACGGAATGAATCAAAAGCAGAACTTGAGGAATCGCTGGAAAAAAGCCGTTTAAACGGGATTTATCAGCATCCTCTCTACTGGTTTAAACTTGGTTTGTTTGATAAAGCAGGTCTCTATGCAACCAGCCCTTTAAGGGTGTTGATCACCATGCTCACCTGGTTTGTAGTTTTCAGCTTCGTATACTACCTGCTGATTATCTATTCCCCGGCAGATATTATTGCTTCGGTGGACGACCAATTAACCATATTGGCCAGGTCATTTTATCACAGTGCAATCACATTTCTTACTATCGGGTACGGCGATCATTACCCTTTCGGATTAATTCGTTGGGTATCCTCCATAGAAGGATTTTTCGGACTCTTCCTCATGTCCTATTTTACAGTGGCATTTGTGAGAAAGGTACTTCGTTGAGTTAATCCTCAAATCCGTCCAGCAGATGTGGGCGCAGTTTACGGGTCCGTTCCAGGGATTTTTCATGTTTCCATTCGGTTATTTTGGAAGCGTGTCCCGACAGCAATATGTCAGGCACTTTCCATCCCTTATATTCAGAAGGACGTGTATAGACGGGCGGGGCTAACAATCCATCCTGGAAAGAGTCGCTCAGGGCCGAAGTTTCATCTGAGATGGCACCTGGCAAAAGCCGTATCACACTGTCGGTAATTACTGCAGCTGCAAGTTCACCACCGGTCATCACATAATCTCCAATGGAGATCTCAGAGGTGATCAACTGATCCCGTACTCGCTGGTCTACCCCTTTGTAGTGACCACAAAGGATGATGATATTCTCCACCAGGGCAAGGCGGTTGGCTTCTTGCTGGTTAAACATCTTGCCATCGGGAGAGGTGTAAATGATCTCGTCGTAATTCCTCTTGGAGGTCAAATGGCTGATAGCTCTGTAAATGGGCTCAATGCTCATCACCATTCCGGCATCACCACCAAATGCATAATCATCCACCTTCCTGTGTTTGTCCAGCGAGAAATCCCGCAAATCGTGCAGATGAATCTCCACCAGACCCTTTTCTCTCGCCCGTTTAATGATGGAATGATCGATGGGGCCTGCTAACAATTTCGGTAATACCGTAATGATGTCAATGCGCATGATGAGGTGATTTTCCGCAAAGATAAGAATTAGATTTTCAGCTAAAAAGCCCTTATTTACAGGAAAAATGTCTAATTTGTCTAATATAGCGCGTGCATTAACCCTCTACCTGCCATGAAAAATAGTGATGCAATTGATCCTCTGAATGAAAATAAACTTAACGAACAGCAGCCAGAACCAGAGAAATCAGAACTGTTAAAGGAGGAGAAAGAGAACAAAACAGACCAAACCACACAGGAGAAAGAGCTGAAATCTCCTGAGCCCGTACTATCTAATAATACAGATGGTGATCCATTAATCGAAGACCACGAGGAGCAGTCTAAGAACGATTCCTACGACGATGAAGTGGATCATGTGGATCACGAACATTCAGAGGATGAACCCACTGCCCAATCTGAGCAAGAGTCCCAATCTGAGCAAGAGTCCCAGCCCGAACAAGAGTCCCAACCCGAACCAGAGTCCCAGCCTGAACCAGAGTCCCAGCCTGAACCAGAGTCCCAACCTGAACCAGAGTCCCAACCTGAACCAGAGTCCCAATCTGAGCAAGAGTCCCAACCCGAACCAGAGTCCCAACCTGAACAAGAGACCCAACCCGAACCTGTAGTCCAATCCAAACCTGAAGTCAAGAAAGAGGAGCGTATCAATGTCAGTTTACTCAGTAAGGAGGACCTGGTAAAACTGTTGCGGGAAAAACTGGACAATTCGGGAAAAGGGAATATCCGCAAAGATGTGGAGGAGATTAAGCAATCGTTTTACGACAAGATTAATGCTACCCTGGAAGAGAAAAAGAAACATTTCTTAGAAGAGGGAGGTGAACTGGAGGATTTCAAGCCTGCTGAAGATCCAACTGAAGCGGACATGAAAGAATTGCTGAACAAATACAGAGGTCTCAAAGCAGAGTTTACCAGACAGCTGGAAAAAACCAAGCAGGAAAACCTGTTGAAAAAGCAGGAGATACTGGAGCAGTTTCGGATCCTCATGGAAGGACAACAATCCTTTGAGGTTACATTTAGAAAATTCAAAGATCTTCAGAAGAAATGGTTCTCCGCCGGCATTGTCCCCCAACAGAATTTGACGGACCTCTGGGATTCTTATAACTATTTCGTAGATAAATTCAACGACTATGTACGGATTAACAGGGACCTTCGGGCCCTGGACCTGAAGAAAAACCTGGAACTGAAGGCCCAGCTATGTGAACGTACAGAAGAGTTGGACAAGGAACCCAATATTGTTCAGGCTTTCAAATCTTTGCAGAAGCATCATACCAGGTGGAGGGAGATAGGGCCGGTTCCCCGGGAGAACCGCGATGAGGTCTGGGACCGGTTCAAATTGGCCACATCGGTGATCAATAAGAAACATCAGGAGTATCATTCCAGGCTGAAGGAATCGCTTCATGAAAATCTGGATAAGAAAACAGAATTGTGTATCAAGGTTGAGGAGATAGCTGCTACTGTGTACGAGACTCATGGAGCATGGGTGGATAAGACAAATGTGGTATTGGAGATCCAGAAAAGCTGGAAGACCATTGGTTATGCTCCTAAGAAAGACAACAATACCATTTATGCCAGGTTTCGGAAGGCATGCGATACCTTTTTTGGGAATAAAGCCAGGTTCTATGCCTCAGCATATGAGGAGCAGAAAGAGAATCTAAAACTGAAGCTGGAGATTACCGAAAGAGCTGAGTCACTCACCTCCAGTGAGGATTGGAAAGAGACTACCACCGAATTAATACGTCTCCAAAAACAATGGAAAGAGATCGGGCCTGTTCCACGGAGGGATTCCGATAAACTATGGAAGCGTTTCCGGGCTGCATGTGATAGCTTCTTCAACAACAAGTCAAAATATTTCGAAGATATCGATTCCACATTTGAAAATAACCTGAAAGCAAAAGAGACCCTTATTGCAGATATGGATGCATTTATCCCGGCTGATGAGCGAAAGCAGAACCTGGTGGCGTTGGATGATTTCCAGTCAAAGTTCAATTCAATTGGGTATGTGCCGTCGGGTAAGAAGGACTGGATTAAGGAGCAGTTCAGACTTGCACAGGACAGGTTACTGGAGCGCATAGGAATGAATGAGTCGGACAGGAGTATCTATAAATTCCGCAACCGCGCCAAAGGGATGATGAATGCTCCCCGGGCCGAAATGAAGCTTAATTTTGAAAGGGACAAACTGGCTAACAGACTACAACAGTTGAAAAATGATATAGGGGTGTGGGAAAACAACATCGGCTTTTTTAAGCAATCGGACAGTTCCGAAGAAACCATTCAGGGATTTCATGAAAAGATAGAAGCCGCACATGAGCGAATCAGGGTGCTGGAACGAAAGATCCGCATCCTGGATGATATGGAAAATGCAAATTAATTTCTACTTTTACGCGAATTTAAATCTGTATCAACTTGGGTAGTACAAAGTATGTTTTTGTGACGGGAGGTGTGACCTCATCTCTTGGAAAAGGAATTGTTTCAGCTTCCCTGGGCCGGTTGCTACAGGCCAGGGGATATAAAGTGACCATTCAGAAACTGGATCCTTATATAAATGTAGACCCGGGAACCCTCAATCCTTACGAACATGGGGAGTGTTATGTGACTGATGACGGGGCTGAGACAGACCTGGATCTGGGTCATTATGAGCGGTTTCTGGACATACAAACTTCCCAGGCCAACAATGTGACCACCGGCAGAATTTACCAGTCAGTGATCTATAAGGAACGCAGGGGTGATTTCCTGGGGAAAACCGTCCAGGTGATCCCTCATATAACAGATGAAATTAAACGTAGAATTACCCATCTTGGCAGAAAGGATGAATATGATATCATCATCACTGAGATTGGTGGAACTGTAGGTGATATTGAATCATTGCCATATATCGAAGCAGTACGACAGATACGCTGGGACCTGGGGATTGAAAACAGTGTATTTGTGCATTTAACACTGGTTCCATATCTCTCAGCATCAAGGGAGCTAAAGACAAAACCAACGCAACACTCCGTAAAAGTGCTGCTGGAAAATGGGATCCAGCCAGATGTGCTTGTGCTGCGTACCGAGCATGAACTTACCAAAGAGCTGAGAAAGAAGGTGGCACTGTTCTGTAATGTTGAACTGAAAGCTGTGATCCAGTCCATTGATGTATCTACCATATATGAAGTTCCGTTGCTAATGCGGGAAGAGGGCCTTGACATTCGGATTCTGAAGCATTTGAAACTGTCTGAAAAGGGAGAACCCGATCTGAAGAATTGGAAAGAGTTTGTTAATAAACTGAAGAGTTCACAAAAGGAGATAAGGATCGCACTTATTGGAAAATATGTGGAGTTGCATGATTCTTACAAATCAATTATCGAATCACTCACCCATGCAGGCACAACAAACGGGGTTAAAGTAAAAGTGACGTTCATCCATTCCGAAATGGTCAATCCGGATAACATAACTGAGAAATTAAAGGGATACCATGGGATACTTGTGGCACCTGGATTTGGTGACCGGGGCATTGATGGGAAGATAATTTCTGCAAAGTATGCCCGTGAGCAAAAGGTGCCATTCCTGGGAATATGCCTGGGGCTGCAGTGTGCAGTGATCGAATTTGCCCGTAACGTTCTGGATTTCAAAGATGCGCACTCCGCTGAGATGACCAACATTACAACACATCCTGTCATTGATTTAATGGAAGAGCAAAAGGATGTGACTGAGAAAGGAGGGACCATGCGGTTGGGAGGATATGCCTGTTCTCTGAAAAAGGGATCAAAAGTCCAGGCTGCATACAATACAGACCTGGTACGTGAGCGACATCGTCACCGGTATGAATTCAACAATGATTTCATGGATGCATTTGAAAAGGGAGGCATGATATCCACAGGCATCAATCCAGAAAGCGGACTGGTTGAGATCATGGAACTGACCGGCCATCCCTGGTTCGTGGGCACTCAGTTTCATCCCGAATACAGGAGTACTGTACTCAATCCTCATCCACTGTTTATCGCCTTTATCAAGGCAGCAGCAGCAGACTAGTATTTAATCAGTTAAAGGCTCTCAGCAACAATTCACCGAAATCTCATCGATTTTACCTGAATTTATATTGATATACAGGCTAAACCATTACTTTTGTGCCTGAATTTAATGACCTCGATATGGACAGAAATACAATCATAGGCCTGGCATTGATCGGACTCATCCTTGTAGGATATAGCATCTTCACAAAACCAGCCCGTGAGGCGCAGATGGAAGAGCGAAGCAGGCTTGATTCAATTGCACGTGTAGAACAGATCCGGGCGCTGGAATCAGCACAACAAAGGACTGAACAGCAATCCTCAGTAAGTAGTACTGAAACTGAACAAGATTCGGTATCCCTTGAACACATGTCTGAACAATTGGGTGATTTTGTGACAGGTGCTGTAGGAACAAAGGAGGAAGTAATCCTTGAAAATGAGCAATTGAAGCTGACTTTTTCCACCCTTGGGGGGCGGCCTTATACTGTACAACTGAAAGATTACCAGACCCACGATTCACTGCCAGTGTACCTGCTCGATGGAGATTCTACCATATTTGCGCTACAGTTTTTTGCCGACAACAGAAGGATCAATACAGGCGAGCTCTACTTCTCTCCTGAAGTCAAGACCCTGACCAATGATGAAGGGCGCTCATTTCAGCAGCTTATCATGAAATTGGTGATCTCAGAATCAGCTTCCATCGCATACGTCTATAACCTGTATGACGATGATTATATGCTTGATTTTGATATGCAGCTAAAAGGACTGGAACAGTATCGAACGGACCAGATGGAATTCAATGTGGACTTCTATTTTCCGTCACAGGAGAAAGGTTATCAGAATGAAGCAATGTACACCAGCCTCTTCTATAAATACCATGGTGGGGATATAGAGAGCTTTAAATCCAGGTCAAAAAAGGAGATTGAGGATGCTACTGAAACTACCCGGATCAAATGGATCGCATTTAGTCATCAGTTCTTTTCTGCAATTATTATAGCAGATGAGTATTTTGAAGGTGCATACATTGCCCAGCAACGATTTAATGACCCCGGAAAATACATAAGGCATTATACTTCTACAATTGATGTACCATATAACCGTACCAACGAACAGAACATCGGAATGCAGCTCTATTTCGGTCCAAATAACTTTACTTCATTGAAGGGTTATGGAGATTACGGACTGGAAAATGTAGTAACTGTGGGTGGCTCCATGATTCGCTGGATCAATGCATTCGTTGTCATTCCTATTTTTAATTGGCTCAACAACTGGTTCGATAATTTTGGAATCATCATCCTTTTATTGACTCTGATCATAAAAACGGCGCTGTTCCCTCTGACTTACAAGTCATTCAAATCTCAGGCGGTCATGCGTTTGCTGAAACCCCAGGTGGATGAGATTGGTGAAAAGTATCCCAAAAAAGAGGATGCCATGAAAAAGCAGCAGGCCACCATGGACCTTTATAAGAAAGCCGGTGCGAATCCCATGGGAGGGTGCTTGCCCATGGTGTTACAGTTCCCGATCCTCTATGCCATGTTCAGGTTCTTTCCCACCTCCATCGAACTGCGTCAGCAAGGATTCCTGTGGGCCCATGACCTTTCCACATACGATTCAATCCTCACCCTGCCCTTTGAAATTCCCATGTATGGCGACCATGTGAGTCTCTTTACACTGTTGATGACAGTGACCACCATGCTCTCCATGAAGTATAACAACCAGGCATCCGCAGGCAGTAGCCAGATGCCGGGCATGAAGACCATGATGTACATCATGCCGGTCATGTTTATGGTTATTCTCAATAACTTCTCAGCAGGATTAACCTACTACTATTTCCTGGCCAACGTGATAACCCTCGGACAGAACCTTATCTTCAAGAAGTTCATTGATGAGGAGAAGATCATGAAAAAGATCAATGCCAAAAAGAATAAACCTAGGAAGAAATCCCGGTTTGCCCAACGACTGGAAGAGCTGCAGAAACAACAGAAGGCGGGTGGTAAGCCACTTCCGGCAAAAAAGAGCAGGTAAATCCCGCCTAATGTTTTCACGGTTCGGAGGGCGGCCATCTTCAGTGCAGTTACAGCTGCTTCATCACCTTTGTTGCCATACCTGCCACCAGCACGATCCTTGGCTTGCTGCAGGTTATCGGTTGTAAGAACACCGAAAATAAAGGGGATGTCGTAATCCAGGTTCAGGTCTGTATGGGGTATGCTTGTTCTGAAACAATCTACATCAGGGCAACGATCAGGTAAGCTTTAAGCACATTAACCCTAAAAATGATTTTCGAACAGTTAACACAGGCCTGTGAGCAGGCCCATAATTATTTACAGGAAACTGCAGTATCTGTAGTAAACCGATCCCTGACCATCCGGAACTGGCTGTTTGGTCATCATATCGTGGAGTATGAGCAAAACGGTGTGGACCGGGCAAAATACGGAACTGAATTATTGAAGAACCTCGCAGACAGATTAAGCAACAAATACCCCAAGGGATTCACGGACAGAAACCTAAGAAACTGCCGACAGTTCTACCTTGTATATCCAGAGATAAGCCAGGTTTTGTCAAACTATGCCTTACCTGGTTCAATTTGGCAGTCGTCGACTGCCAAATCTCAAAAAGAGCAGAAAAATAAAGATTTTATGGGTGTTGACCCCGGTATCTTACTGTCCAAACTATCTTTCACTCATATTATTGAGTTGACAAGAGAAGAAGATCCTCTGAAAAGAACCTTTTATGAACTCCAGGCAATCCAGGGTAGCTGGTCCGTTAAGGAGCTCCAGCGACAAATGGGTAGCTTACTATATGAACGGACAGATCTGTCCATAGATAAGAAGGGATTGATCCAGGATACCAGCAAGAAAGCGGAGCCATCCACACCTAAAGGGATCATGCGTGATCCGTACGTGTTCGAATTTGTTGGACTGCAACCCAAAGAAAGAACAGCTGAAAACAACCTGGAGGAGGCCCTTATCAGCCATTTACAGGAATTCTTGCTGGAGCTTGGTAAAGGCTTCTGCTTTGAGGCCAGACAGAAGAGGCTGACCATTGAGGGAGAGTACTACTACGTGGATCTGGTTTTTTATCACCGAATACTGAGGTGCCATATCCTCATTGATCTAAAAAACCGAAAGTTCAAGCATACCGATGCAGGTCAGATGAACTTCTATCTGAACTACTACAGAAACAAAGAAGTAGCAGACGGCGATCATCCTCCTGTAGGAATCGTGCTATGTTCAGACAAGAGTTCTTCAACGGTGAAATATGCCACAGGTTCTTTGGATAATCATTTGTTTGTAAGCCGATACCAGGTCCAGTTGCCCACAGCCAAAGAGCTGGAAGAGTTCATCAGGAAGGATATCAAGATGCTGGGAGGAGGCTAAGATTTCCTATAAACCCTATTAGGGTATCCCAATGACGAAAACAGAAGAATAAAATAGGTGGATTAACCGGTTCGGAGGGCGGCCATCTTCAGTGCAGTTACAGCTGCTTCATCACCTTTGTTGCCATATCTGCCACCGGACCGATCCTTGGCTTGCTGCAGGTTATCGGTAGTAAGAACACCGAAAATAAAGGGGATGTCGTATTCCAGGTTCAGGTCTGTGATCCCCTTGGTTACTCCCTGACAAATGAAATCGAAGTGTCTGGTTTCTCCCTGGATCACACATCCAAGGCAAATGACTACTCCTGGTGAGAATTGCTCAGCTACAATACGGGCTCCGTAGGGCAGCTCAAAACTTCCCGGTACGTTGCGAATCTGGATATTCTCTTTTAGTACACCGTGCTTCTCAAGGGTGTTCAGTGCTCCTTCCAGCAGGGAAGCTGTAATCTCTTCATTCCACTCAGCAACAACAATACCTACCTTCAGGGACGATCCGTCAGGAATTTTTGCCGGGTCGTGGTCCGACAGGTTCTTCAGACTTGATGCCATTGTTTTAGAGAGCCATTTTAGATTCT
Organism: Bacteroidota bacterium; assembly: GCA_039714655.1. GTDB lineage: Bacteria > Bacteroidota > Bacteroidia > Bacteroidales. Next base: position 6,549 of record JBDLIX010000006.1, on the reverse strand, counting down.
ACCCGTCCAATGTATTTTCTGATTTCATTGCCTTCAGGGGTTTCGGGATAGCTTGATTCAATGACCTGGTAGGCCTCCAGGGCTTGCTCCAGGTCTCCCATCTCTTCATAAACGATTCCCAGTTTTTTCAACATAATGGGAGAAGAGAAGTTATTTTTATATTTATCAATACCGCTTTGGTAGGAGGTTGCTGCTTTTTCAAGCTCACCCAATTCCACATAAGCATCCCCAAGTGTACTGAATTTTGCTGCGCCAACCAGCAGATCGTCCGTTTTAAATTTTTGAAGCAGGTCAATGGCCGCTTCATGGTCACCCAACTGGTTATAACATACACCAGCATAATACCTGGCAACTTTTGCAGATTTGGTGATCCCATAATCATCGATTACATTCAGGAATCCGGGATAGGTTCCATATCCGTTTAGCGCAAGATTAAATGAATCAAGTTCGAAAAAACGCTCTGCATAATACATGTCAGCCGCAGCTCTCTCATTGAGCGGTTTCAAATAATACCTGTTTCCTCCAATAATGATCAGCAGCACCAGAATGAGTCCGCCAAGGATGTATGTAAGTAACTTCTGATTATCTTCTATGAATTGTTCGGAACGTGTTAACGCTTGTTCTATTCCTTCTAAACTCTTGTCCGTTTGCTTCACATTCTTTTTCTTCGACATTACTCTGTTTTTTGTTGGTTCTCAAAAACTTCCGCAAAAGTAATCCTTTTTTGCAAACATGCCGGCTGCAGCGCTACAAAATTTATGATGAATATCAATTTTGATTAATTTTCCAGCTTACTCATCCTCTCCTTTAATCCCGGATATATTTTTTGTGCATTTTTAAAATAGATTTTCTCAAGTACATCTTTGGGAAGATTAAGTCCGGTTGTCATACTCTTCCCAAAAAAGCCCCCTTTAACAGGATCATCTGTCTCCAGGATTTGGAATGTTTTTATATAACGATCGACTAAATTGGGAATATCAGATTTCTTAATTATTCCATTATCTGTTCCATACAATATCCTGTCGGAATATTCCATAAAAAAATCTCTTAGGTTTTCCTGGTTAACAGAATGATAATACTGAAAAGTTGCTGCAAGATCAACATGGAAATTCGGATAGGTCTCTAGCAAATACCTGAGAAAATCAATCTGGGCATCCTGACAAACGAGCCATGATCCATGTGCAGCAACTATTACAAGATCGGGATGTCGTTGCAGAACACGTTCAAGAGCAACTATTGACCGCCAGAATTCAACCGGATCTGCACACCACTTACCTCTCTCTCCAAAAGGGCCATTTGGATCGGCAATATGTACGGATGCCATTACCATACCTGCTTTTTCCATTGCATCGAAGAGAGGTTCATGAGCCAGGTTATCAATATACTCAATTCCTTTTTCTCCCTCCTCCAATACTCTGGAAGCAGGTCCATGCCAGATCTTGTATCCCACAAAACCTTTTTTAAGATATCCGCTAATCTCTTCCGGCTTACGGGTCAATCCTCTATGAGGGGAATAATCACTGATGCAGGTCATCACTCTGCCTTTACTTACTTCGTGAATTGTATCAATACCTGTTTCTGTTCCTTTTGCGCCACCAAGATTGATCCACATGGCCAGATCAATTTTATTCTCGGTGAGCAGAGCATTGCGCATTTCCAGATAATTAACGATGCCAGGATAGTTGTTAGATACATGGGTGTGTACATCTATTCTCGGAATCTCAGGATATTTAGTGATAAATTGTGAAAATCCCTTGTATGAAAGGAGAATGAAACCTGTAATAAGGAACAGAGAAGTTCTTTTCATAAGGTGCTAATGTTTTTGATCAAAAAACAAAAATAGTATTTTTGTGTATGCATCTGAAATCGCTCTCTCTGGTCAATTTTAAGAATTATGAACAGGTGGATATACCCCTGTCAGAAAAGATCAACTGTTTTGTGGGTGAGAATGGTGTTGGCAAGACCAACATCCTGGATGCAGTGCACTACCTCTCACTCTGTAAAAGCAACCTGAATCCGGTTGACAGTCAGAACGTGAGGTGGGATGAGGAATTTTGTGTGGTACAGGGCATTTTTGAGAGGCTGGGCAAGGAAGAGAATATTTATTGCGGAATCCGGAAACAGAAGAAGAAGCAGTTCAAAAGGAATCAGAAAGAGTATCAGAAGTTATCCGAACACATTGGATTGATCCCACTGGTGATGATCTCACCGGCTGATACTGTTCTGATTAATGGAGGGAGCGAAGAGCGGCGGAAATTTCTGAATGGGGTCATTGCACAATACAGCCGTCCGTACCTTGACAACCTGATCAAGTACAACCGGGCACTTACCCAGAGGAACCGATTGTTGAAAGATTTTGCAGCAAGCCGTAGTTTTAACCTGGAGATGTTAGAAGTGTGGGATGATCAGCTCATTCGTTATGGTGAGCCTATTTATGATGAGAGAAGAAGGTTTGTGGATGAGCTTTTGCCCGTATTTGGTACCTATTATGAACATGTGTCGGGCAACAGGGAAAACGTAACGCTCACTTACGATAGCCAGCTTCAGCAGCAATCCTTTCCGGAAGGATTGAAGCAATCGCAGGAAAAAGACCGCATCATTCAATATACCACCTTTGGGACCCATAAGGATGACCTGGGGATGGTTCTGGGTGAGCACAGTTTGAAGAAGAGCGGCTCGCAGGGACAGCAGAAAACTTTTCTGGTAGCTTTAAAACTTGCTGAGTTTGAATTTATCAGGAAACTTACTGAGATACCACCCATTTTGCTTCTGGATGATATTTTTGATAAATTCGATGCAAACAGGGTAAAACAGATCATCACCCTTGTGGCGGAAAATCATTTTGGTCAGATCTTCATCACCGATACCAATGAAATACGCCTGAAGGGGATTCTGAAGGAGATACCGGCAGATCACAGGGTATTCAAAATTGATCACAAAGGGTTGGTTCAGCAAATGGATGCATGATATGGAAAGAAAGGAGATCCAGAAAATAGATACCCTGCTACAGAAATTTGTAAAAGCAAACAATCTGGAGAGGGGCCTTGCTGAATACCGGCTTATGAAATCGTGGAAGGATTTGCTCGGCATAACCGTGGCCAAAAAGACCAAGTCCATGCGCATCCGCAATCGGAAGCTCTTCATCACCCTTCACTCCTCGGTGGTGAGAAATGAACTGGAAATGATTAAGGAGACACTCATTCCACGGCTCAATGAAGCCGCCGGATTGGATGTTATCGACGATATTGTGCTTAAATAATCAGAACCGGTCCGACGCAGAGAAGAAGAATGAAGCTTCAATGGCTGCATTTTCATCCGAATCAGAACCATGGACAGCATTGGCCTGCACAGATTCTGCATAAAGCTTGCGTATGGTACCTTCCTCGGCCTTGGCCGGGTCTGTAGCTCCAATCAGTTGGCGGTAATCTTCCACAGCATTCTCTTTTTCAAGAACTGCAACTACAATGGGACCTGAGACCATGAATTCAACCAAGTCGTTATAAAATGGTCGTTCCTTATGTACTTCATAAAAAGTTTCTGCTTCTTTTTGGGTAAGTTGAAGCATCTTCAGGGCCGAGATTTTAAATCCTGCTTCTGATATCTTGTTCAGTATGGGGCCCGCATATCCTTTGGAGACGGCAAGAGGCTTGACAATGGTAAATGTAATGTTGCTTTTCATAGTTCGATTTATTTAATACTGCGAATTAACAAATTATTTCAGGGTTTGTTAAGCCACCCTCAATATTTTTTAACTTTGCCCTCTTTAATAGACGTTAAAAGATGGTTGCAGAAGAATCACGAAAGCTTATTGCCACTTGGATCAGTTCGGCTCAACGAGTTGCAATCCTGACTCATACCAATCCGGATGGAGATGCAATTGGCTCAAGCCTGGCACTTGCACTGGCCTTAAAGAAGCAGGGAATCGATGCCCGGGTTGTGATTCCAGATGGACTTCCCGATTTTCTAAGATGGCTCCCCGGGATTGAGCTTTCCACAACATTTGCTTATAAAAAGGAGAAGGCCACTGAGATCATAGAAGGGGCTGATGTGATTTTTTGCCTCGATTTCAATGATCCAAAGAGACTAAATGGTGTGCAGGAGCATCTGCAAAGTTCCAAAGCAAAGACGGTCCTGATCGATCATCATCAAGATCCTGTTAGTTTCACCGATGTAGCCATCACAGAAACCTGGCGTGGATCTGTGGGAGAGATGATCTACCTTTTCCTGAAGGAGCTGTTTGAAGAGGATGTGCTTGATAAGGAGATTGCCACCTGTCTCTATGTGGCCATCATGACCGATACAGGAAATTTTAACTATGCCAGCAGTTACCCCGAGGTATTTCATATCGTGGGAGACCTTATGAAGTATGACCTGGAAAAAGACAGAATCTATTCGAATGTCTATGATGCTTTCTCTGAGGAGCGTATGCGTTTGCAGGGTTATTGCATGCAGGAGAAGATGGTGGTGCTTCCCAGGTTTCATACTGCTTATATTAGCCTCACCGATGAGGAGTTGAGAAGGTTCTCCCATCGCAAAGGGGATACAGAAGGATTTGTGAACATCCCATTTGCGGTCAAAGGGATCAGGTTTACGGCCTTTTTTGTTGAGAAAAAGGACCGGATCAAGGCATCATTCCGATCCAGGGGGACATTTCCGGTCAACCGTATCGCAACTGATCACTACCATGGCGGTGGACATATCAATGCCGCCGGAGGTGATTCGTTCCTTAGCATGGAGGAGACACTGAAACATTTTGAATCACTTCTACCAGAATATGCCAGGCTTTTATCGGATACATAAAATTTCCGCATTTGCAATTGCTGTACTGATTTCGGCATGTGATCCACCTGTCCAGAAACAGACTACCCCGCAACAGGATCAGCAGTCGGAGCAATTTGTGAAAGCCAATCAATACATGCAGCGCAGACACCAGGATCACATTGCAGCTTTTGTAGAGAGGGTCAAATGGGATGCCAGAGTCACCCCTTCAGGCCTTTGGCTTGTTGAGAAAAAACCGGGAAGCGGACCAGAGATAGAGCTGAACAGCAAGGTGACCTATTCATTTGAATCAATGTTGCTGGACGGCACCCCGTGTTATGAGGCCACAGATGAGAAACCGAAAGTGATTACCATTGGTATTGGAGGTGTGGAATCCGGAGTGGAACAGGGGCTGCAACTGATGAGGCAGGGAACAGAAGCAATCCTCTTGATTCCACCCCACCTGGCTCATGGGAATTTTGGGGACCGTGACAAGATCCCCGGCAATAGAGTGCTCATTTATCACGTTAAGGTATTGGAAGTACAATAAGGTCCATTAATTATGCTATTTTTGCACCATATTTTTCAGAAGAGAGTATCATGAAGTTTACCATTAAGAATATAGTTCACATCATTGCAGCAATCGCAGGTATTGTCTTAATTACTGCCTGCAAGGAGGATACAGATGATCAGGACAAGACAGACCAGGAACAACGCTTTTTTGATCTTTATGTGGGAGCCAATTATCCGGATGTGGTCCCACAGTCCAATGGACTCTATTTTTTAGAGCATAAAGCAGGAACGGGCTCCTCTCCGGATTCGGATGACTGGGTGATGGTGAATCATGTTTGTTACAAGATCCCTGAGGATATTATTTATGAGTCCTATGTGGAAAATGTAGCCATTGATCACCAGTTTTATGATACCATTGCGATGTATGGTCCCTATAAAATGCTCAATGGATCAAGAAATCCTGGCCTTACGGAAGGATTAACACTTATGAGCGAGGGATCACAGGCCACCATCTTCTTTACAAGTGACCTGGGTTACGGCTCTGAAGGAGAAGGAAAGGTTTCTCCTTACGAGTCACTCAAATATGAAGTTGAATTACTGGAAGTGATCAAAGATATGGATGCCTACGAGCAGGCTAAAATCGACACCTATATGGACACCGTTCCTCAGTATGATACCATACACGATCCTGAGACGGATGCCATCATGTATTACATCATTGATGAGGCTACGGATGGGAAACAAGTTGCCACTGATTCCCTTATCGAGGTGGCTTATAAGGGTTATCTGATCGATGGCCGGGTGTTTGATGAAAAAACTGCTGCTGCACCTCTTGAAATGAAAGTGGGCGGTGTGGAGGTTATAAACGGATGGGACCTGGGATTGCTGAAACTGAAAGAAGGGGAGAAAGCCAGGTTTATCATCCCTTACCAGCTTGGTTATGATGAAGCCGGGAGCGAAGCCGAGAGTGGACTTCGAGTTGTCCCCCCATACGAAACCCTGCTGTTCGATATTGAGATCATCAGTGTCAAGTTTGATCCCGAGGATGCAAGTAAAGAGGTGGATGAGTAGATTTTAGATTATCTTCCCAGCAGAAAAATCACCGGTCTTTTATGCAGGGCCGGTTTTTTCTTTTTCCACTCCCCAACCGGCCGGGTATGAATAAACTCAGTGTCCAGTGTGATATCGGCTGCAATGCAGAGTAGGGTAGAGGGATCACAACTGTTGAGGATATCCTTTAGCAGGGCATCATTCCGGTAGGGGGCCTCAATAAAGATC
>JBDLIX010000005.1:0-81401 GCA_039714655.1 Bacteroidota bacterium | reverse complement strand
CGCAAAAACGAGGAATATTTAAGAAGCTTTTCAGGCCAAATCTGTTTAAGAAAATATTACAGGAAGCCAATCTGCCCATATTGATTTTCCCTTCATAGACCAAAAAATATCACCTCATAGCCTGCTCCGTAGTCCAAAAACAAAATTCTCTTGCTCGTAAGGTGAAGAAAATGTACTTTGGATGAAACAAAGTTCAATATGAAATTATGATTGCAATTTTACATGGTTACTTGCTTGAAGGTTCAGGCAGCAATTTATGGACCCGCTCTATTATTCAATCTTTATGTAAGCATGGAGAGACTGTCCATCTGATATGTCAGGAAAATCACCCGGAGCTTTACGATTTTATTTGTGAAGGGGTACTTTATCATTCAAATGGAAAAAAAGAGACAATATTAAAACGCGAATCCCTCTATCCGGGTAAGTGCATTATGCATAAACCGAAGCTGGGAAATACGCTGCCCGTCTATGTGAATGACAAATACGAGGAATTTTCCGACCCACAACCAATGATTAACCTTGGTGATACAGAAATCGAAAAATATTTACAGACAAACGTTGAAGTACTCTCCCGGGTTGTTGAGGAAAATCAAGTAAAAGTCATTCATGCGAACCATGCGGTTCTCATGTCTGTTGTTGCGCAGCAGGTTGCCAGAAAGTGGAATATACCCTATGCCATAATGCCCCATGGTAGTGCCATTGAATATGCTGTAAAAAAAGATGAGAGATTTTTTACATATGCTGAGCAGGCATTTGATGAGGCACAACGGATATATGTTATCGGGAAAGAAATAAGAAGCAGGGTAAAGGAATTATTTACAGCAATCCCTGCCATTGAATCTAAAATGCTTGAGTTGAATTTAGGAGTCAATACATCTCTTTTTAATCCTGTGAAAGTGAACAACAGGAAAGACAAAATAGACGAATTATATGAGTTATTAAAAGATGTAAAACGTGGTAAAACAAATCTCCAGTTACAAAGGTTTCAGGATGAGTTGAAAGCCGACATTTCCAAGAAGAAATTGTTGGAAATTATAAATATTTCGGCCTCCTACAATGCAAAGTTAACAGATGATAATGTTGAAGAAAAATTGAGGATGATTAACTGGGATCATGAAAAAATTATTCTGTTTGTAGGACGGATGATAGCTAGTAAGGGATTGCACTCAATTGTAACAGCCTTGCCTGAAATACTTGCCTCTGAACCAAATACACGTTTGATTGTCGTTGGGCACGGACCACAACGTGAGCCGCTTGAGGCTCTGATTTGGGCACTACAAAATGGACATACAGATTTGGTCTTAAATATTGTAAAGTGGGGAAGAGCGTTGGAGAGTAACGGAGAAAAGTCTCTGGAGGAGACACAGCTCTATTTTGATCATCTGAGAAAATCTAACGAACTCGATAGTTATTTTAAGAAGGCACAAAAATATATAGATAAAGAGAAGGTAATCTTTACCGGATATCTTACCCATAGAGAACTATGTTGCCTGTTTCCAGCAAGTGATGTTGCGATTTTTCCATCTGTTGTTGCAGAAGCCGGTCCCCTTGTATTTTTAGAAGCAATGGCGTCGGGTTGTTTTCCTATTGGAACCTATTTTGCAGGCATGGCGGCAAGCATAGATTCCGTATCACAAGCCGTTCCTCCGGATGTAGTTGACCTAATGAAACTCAGTCCGCGGGCTGATCAAACAGTATTGGATATCATCACCAACGTGAAAAAGGCCCTTTATGTTGATGGAAATTGCAAGGAAGAATTGCGTGATGTTGCAATTGAAAAATATGATTGGAAGAATGTCAGTAAAAAATTAGCCTCGGATTTGTATCAATTACACAGTTAACTGGATGGTAGTTTATTGCAGCCTAGCTTAACTGAGCGTCCTAATTAATGGGGTAGATTCACAAGAAGAAAACAGGAGGTTAAGCGCGCGCACAACGTATTATATCCATCACCAGGCATGAAGTCTCCTGGTGGCAGCGCATGTGAACCCGGTTTTTAAGCCAGGATCCACATTTTTGTCCCAGGAAAAATCCGCCCACGAGGAAAAGGTAGGTATACCAGCTGAATCCGATCCCGGTAAGAAACCTTAAAGCGATGATAAAGGGTACTGGTATGTGAATGGCCAGGAACCATTGTGTGGAAAACTGCTTAACATTGGCTCTCCAATACCCGAATGGGATATTCAAAACAAGAACAAGAATGGTAATGATAATAAGCTTTGTCATCTAATAAACAGATATTTCAGATTCCCCTTCTGCCTGCGAAATTACCAATAATTCCGAATAATCGTGTGAGATTTGCACCCTCTTTATGATTTTAAATGAAAGTTATATTGCTTTCATTCGAAAATAGATTATATTTGTCTACTGCGAACTCAGTTGCAAATCGAAATGATATTCAATATTCAGCGATTCTCTACCCACGACGGAGATGGCATCCGAACCATTATCTTCTACAAGGGGTGTCCCCTTCGTTGCCAATGGTGCAGTAATCCTGAAAGTCAATCTTTCGGCTACAGCGTCATGTATGACCAAAAGATTTGCAGGAACTTTGGAGATTGTCTTTTAGCAGATGGGAAAGCCATTACCCCAATGGAGAACAATGGAATTCAAATTAATCGCAAGCTTCTGACTGAGCCAGAGACCTTAAAGGATCTATGCGCCTCAAAAGCGTTAACCATATCCGGAGATATCACAAGCGTTGATGAAATTTTATCTGAAGTGGAAAAGGATGTTCCTTTTTACCGGGAAGATGGTGGAGTAACTCTTTCAGGTGGAGAACCTCTTTCTCAAGGGGATGATCTAATCACTTTGCTTAAGAAGCTTAAAAGCAGAAACATCAATGTAAATATGGAGACATCACTTCATGTGAATTGGGATAAGGTGGCCAGATGCATTGGTCTGGTGGATACTTTTCTGGCCGATCTAAAGCATACCGACAGGAGCAAATTCTCCATATTTACGGAGGGTGATGCCTCCCTGGTGATGGATAATTTAACCAGACTCGCAGATACTAATGCCCGTGTGATCGTACGCATTCCGGTGATTCCTGGTTTTAATCATTCGGAAGATGAAATGAATCAGATGATTGACTTTGTCTCTTCCCTGGAAAATATCCATGAGGTTCATTTTCTGCCTTACCATACAATGGGAATAGAAAAATACAACATGTTGGGTATGGAGTACAGTTTTGGTGATACCCGCCAAGTTCGGGATACTGAATTAGCACCCTATGTACAATATGCACAATTAAAAGAGTTACAAACCAAAATTGGGGGATGAGATGATCATTGAAAAGGAAAAGAGAGAGGTAACAGAACGAATATCGGTTTTACGTGAAAAGGTTTTATCCTCAAGACCTTCGGTTTGCACTGAAAGGGCCAGGTTTTATACCCAGGTTTATCGGGATAATGAAGAGCAGCCGGTCATCATAAAACGGGCTCTGGCGCTTGAAAAGACCCTCAATGAGATGACCATTTATATTGATAAGGGCGAACTCATTGTGGGAAACCAATCGTCGCAACACAGGGCAGCCCCAATCTTTCCGGAATATGCCGTGGATTGGCTGCCAGAGGAGATGGATGAGCTGGATAAGCGTCCGGGAGATGCTTTTTTTATTACAGAAGACCATAAAAAGGAATTGATTGAAATTGCAAAATGGTGGAAAGGAAAAGTGCTTTGGGATCGTGGCAGGGCAATTATGTCGCAGGAATTACGTGACCTGCAGGATTCAGCCATTATAAAAGCTACAGGCAATCTCACCTCCGGAGATGCTCATATTGCGGTTGATTTTTACAAAATATTGTCGGTTGGTTTAGGTGGATATCTTGAGGAGATCAGGGAGGTTCATCAACAGGTTCGCAGGTTCGAACAGGAAGGGGTGAAAAAAGACCACTTCTACAGGGCGCTGACCATTTCCATTGAGGCATTCCAGACATTTATCCACAGGTACAGAGATCTGGCTTTTTCGCTCATTAATAAAGAACAGGAGAAGGAGAGAGCTGAGGAATTGCGGTTGATTGCCAATAATTGTGAAGTCATTGCAGAAGGCCCTCCTCAAAACTTCTATCAGGCTTTGCAACTCACCTATTTTGTACAGCTTATTCTTCAAATCGAAAGCAATGGCCATTCGGTCTCCCTGGGAAGAATGGATCAGTACCTCTTCCCTTTTTATCAGAATGACAAAATTATTGGAGATATTTCGGAAGAGTTTGCTTCTGAATTGTTGGAGAATGTTTGGGTCAAATTGCTTTCCATTAACAAAATCCGACCCTGGTCACATACCCGTTTTTCTGCTGGCGGACCTCTATATCAGAATGTTACCATAGGAGGACAAACAGCTGAGGGAGTGGATGCAGTCAATGACCTGAGTTTTCTCATTCTAGATTCGGTAGGAAAAATGAGACTCACCCAACCCAATCTCTCTGTAAGATTCCATAAGAACATCAATCCTGATTTCATGATGGAATGCATGCGGGTCATTGAGAAAGGATTTGGCATGCCCTCTTTTAACAACGATGAGATCGTGATACCGGGTCTCATTGAACTGGGCGTTGAAACGGAAGATGCATTTAATTATTCCGCCATAGGATGCATTGAGATAGCCGTTCCTGGAAAATGGGGTTACCGTTGTACCGGGATGAGTTTTTTAAACCTGATGCGGGTGTTTCTAGCCACATTGTATGATGGACTTGACAAGCAGACGGGTAAGCGCTTTCATAAAGGTATTGGTCACTTTTCTGAACTCAATACATATGAGGAGCTGTTTGCAGCCTGGCAACACCAAATTAAGTACTATACCCGGAAAACAGTTGAAATTGATACGGCGGTTGATACAGCCCTTGAGGAAAATGTTCCGGATATTTTGTGTTCAGCATTTGTAGATAGCTGCATTTCCCGGGGTAAAACCATCAAGGAGGGTGGTTCCAAATATGATTTTATCTCTGGCCTTCAGGTTGGAATTGCAAACCTGGGAAATTCACTGGCAGCCATAAAAAAACTTGTTTTCGAAGAGGAAAAAATTAAAAAAGAGCAGCTTCTGGAGGCCATTGAAGATAATTTCCAAGGAGATGAAGGTGAGAAAATAAGGCAGCTCCTGTTGAATTTTGCACCCAAATATGGGAATGATGATGATTATGTGGATCTTCTTTTGAAGGATGCCTACATGGAATTTATCGAAGAACTTGATCATTACCATACCACCCGACACAATCGGGGTCCCATCGGATGCAAATATTATGCAGGGACTTCAAGTATTTCGGCAAACGTACCCAGCGGAGCCGTCGTTCCGGCAACACCCGACGGCAGAAAAGCGTTTACGCCGGTTGCCGAGGGAAGTTCACCCTCTTCAGGAACAGACCTGTTGGGCCCCACAGCAGTATTTAAATCGGTGTCAAAGTTGCCTACCGGAAAAATCATGGGTGGGGTACTTCTGAATCAGAAATTGTCCCCGGCTACCATTCAAAAAGATGCTGACAAACAAAAACTGGTTTCGATCATACGCACCTTTTTCGAAGATTTAAAAGGCTGGCATGTCCAATACAATATCGTATCAAGGGAAACACTGCTTGAGGCGAAAAAGAATCCGGAGAAATACAGGGATCTGGTGGTCAGGATTGCTGGGTATTCAGCATTTTTCACAACCTTGGCACCCGATACCCAGGATGATATTATAGCAAGAACCGAGCATTCATTAAGCTAGTTAGCCCCATGAGTAAAATACTTTGCGGTGTGGATATAGGAGGCACCAAGTGTTCCATAGCCCTGGTTGACGAAAAAGGAGAGATTCTCGACAAAATATATACCTGTGCCCATGTGGAGAAAGGCGATGAAGGCCGGGTTCATATGGTCGTTGAATATATCAAAGAGTTGCTTCAAAGAAATGATCTGAGTGAATCTGATCTTCCGGGTATCGGAGTGGGTTGTGCCGGGCACATCCGTTTTCGCGATGGAGTCATTCTAACCACCTCCAACCTGAAAGGATTTAAAAACTTTCCGCTTCGTGAAGCTATTCAGTCCCATTTCAACATCCCCGTTATTCTGGACAATGACACCAATGCTCAAGCACTTGGGGAATATAAGTTTGGTGCAGGACAAGGATTTGATGACATGGTATTTGTGACCGTAAGCACAGGTATTGGAGCTGGTATTATTATTAATAAAAAGCTTTATCGCGGGACTACCGGTACTGCCGGTGAGTTTGGTCACACCATTGTAGAACCTGGCAGTGAGCTCACCTGTACCTGTGGAAACAAGGGATGTTTGATGGCGTGCGCCTGTGGAATGGCCCTCCCCTATCTTTTTGAACAGAAATTGAAGGAAGGGAAAAAGAGTAAACTAAATCTACCCTCTAATTTTATCATGTCAAGAATGAGTGGAGAGGTTTTAAAACAGGGTCTTGATATGGATGATCCGGTCTCCAAAGAAGTTATATCGGACAGTGGCTATTATGTGGGCATTGGATTATACAATATCTTTCAGGCTTTAAATCCACCCATCATAGTTTTGGGTGGAGGTTTGACCAATTGGGGTGATTTCTATCTGGACAAAATCAAATCCACCTTTTACGATTTGGCCCGTGATATGATTTATGATCCCATTGAAATAATTGTTTCGAAAATCGTTGGTGATGCCGGTGTGATTGGCGCAGCTGCTTTAACCCTGGAGTAAATGATGCTCAATGAAAGACAAAATACGATCCTGAAGATTCTGGGTAAAGACAACCAGACATCGGTGAAAATGCTTTCTGAAAAATTGAATGTTTCATCGGTTACCATTCGGCAGGATTTAAATGATCTGGAAGCCGAAGGTCTTTTAAAGCGTGTACATGGAGGCGCGGTTTTAAAAGATGCCGATGATCTGGCCAATCGTTTGGGAATGAATTATGAAAGAAAACTCAGGATTGCCAGGAAAGTTTCTACTTATGTGAATGAAGGAGAAACCATCCTGATTGAATCAGGTTCCGTAAATGCACTTTTGGCACGTGAACTTCTTAAGATTAAGAGAGTGACAATTATCACCACCAACGTCTACATCGCCAGGCAATTCAGAAAAAATGAACAAGCCAATATTATAATTCTCGGGGGTATTTACCAGCACGATAGTGAGACTCTGGTGGGGAAAATGACCAAAACCTGTATCGATCAGATAAACATTGACAAAGCTTTCATTGGAATTGACGGATACTCGACCGATGCCGGATTTACATTGCGTGATCTTTTCAGGGCCGAAATTTCAAGTTACATCATTCAAAAAGCAAAGGATCTGTTTGTTCTGTCCGATTCAAGTAAATTCGGAAGAACTGAGCTAACTAATATTTGTTATCCGGCAGATATTCAGCATATTGCCACCGACGGCGATTTAAGTACAAAGTTTCAAATTGAGTTGAAGAAAGCGGGAGTTGATTTGATTTTAGCGTAGCATAAATCACAATTCTATAGTTCTACTGAGATCAAATCGCTGATGCTCATTATAAAGCACATATCCCAATTGATTTGTAACCAACGTTGATTTTCCGATTTTAAAATCAGGTATGTTTTGATGGTGATGTCCGAAAATCCAGTAATCAATGCCTGTTTCTTCGATTAGATCATACAATTCAGTAGCAAAAGCTTCGTTTAAAACATCTCCTCTGTATTTCTCGGGGTAATTCAGAAAAGTAGGTACATGATGGGTGACAACAATCCGTTTTGCATACTCATCACCTGATAGTTCCTCTTTCAGGAAAATGACGCTCTCCTCATACAATCTGTTGTAATGTGAAGGCAAAAAAGCTTTATGGTTTAGCTTTATCGCTCGAAAATCTGACAGACCATTTTGTATAGCACTTTGATTCAAAGCGCTTATCTTAGACCAAAGCTCGGCTATATCATAGTGATAATACTCATGGTTTCCGGGGACCCAGTAAATTGCCTGAAAACTATCAGATAGATAGTTGAAGAAATCAGCATGCCTCTCAATTTCTCCCAAAGGCACTATATCACCAGCCAATAATAATATATCACCCCTGACCTGAATAGGATGAGTATTCAAAAATTCTCTATTGTCAGGAAATTCAAGGTGCAGATCAGAGCAAAATTGAATTTTCATTCCTAATACCTTCCCATCAAAGATTCATAAGAAATGTTGAGTTTATCATGGAGGTTGCGCATCATTTCCAATGAGAGCTTGCGTTTTCGAGAAAGAATTTCAGAAACCCTGCTCTTATACCCAATGATCTCTGCCAGGTCTTTCTTCTTTAGTCCGTTTTGTTCCATCATAAATTTAATGGCTTCTATGGGATCTGGATCTTCTATGGGATAATGTTCATTTTCGAATTTCTCAATCAACAGTACAAGGATCTCCGCTTCATCGCCTTCCGGAGAGCCCTCCTCTGCATGAAATATCTCTTCCATCCGCAATAATGCAGACTGGTAATCCTCTTCAGACTTTATTGGTTTGATGGTCATAATTAGGTGTTAGATTTTTGTTGCATCAATTTTGTCATAATTGGAATGGGTACCTATAAAACGAATGAATATCCAACTCTTTTTATATTCGATTTCAACGATCAGCCTGTACTTATTACCGCATATATTGAATACTACCCTGCTATTTCCTATAATACTGGCCTTTGCGAAATCCATTTTAACCTGATTCGGATTGTGCCATATTACTCTTGATACTTCTCTATGCCAAGTTTTTAGTGGCTGTTCAGAATCAGGATACTTCTCCCAGAATTCGCGTATGATTTTTTTCGAAATAATCCTCATTAAAATTTGTGTAAATATACAAAATAGTTACCAATATGGTAACCGGACTAGTAATTTATCACTCATTAATGTAGTGAATGAGAATATTTCGCACTTTAAGTTTGTTGCCGAACTTTACTTACCTGTCCAACCACTGCTTAAACTCCTGGACTTTCTCTCGTGCAACAACGATATGATCGTCATCAATGCCTTCAATATCAAGCTTTAAACGGCTGTTGGACCAGGCGAATATATGGGTACAAGCCTCCAGCGATACAATGTACTTTCTGTTGATTTTAAAAAACCGGTCTCCATCCAGCAGTAACTGAAGCTCATCCAGTGAATAATCGATGATATAGTTTCTACCGGACTTGGTTTGCAGGTAAGTGGCTTTCTCATAGCTGTAAAACGCCTTAATATCATCAATGACAATACTTTTGATCTTCTCCCCTACTTTTACCATAAACCTGGATTTGGTTTTCTTTTGGGGAGCCAGATTTGTCAATTTAAACAAACCATCCAGATCAATCTGTGTTGTGAACTGTCTTGATTTTTGTATGGCCTGTTTCAAACGCTCCTCTTCAATGGGCTTCAACAAATAATCAATTCCATTGGTATTAAATGCATCAATGGCATAAGTGTCATACGCTGTGGTGAAGATAATGGGATATTGAACCTCCACCTGTTCGAAAACCTCGAAGCTCAAACCATCTGCCAGTTGCACATCCGAGAAAATAAGAGAAACCGGGGGATTTGTATTCAAATATTCAATGGATTCCCGTACGGTTTCTAGTTTACCTACAACAGTCATATCTGGTGCAACAGCATGTATCAAACGCTCCAGATGATTGGCCGCCCTGTTTTCATCTTCAAGTATCAGGACATTCATTGGTTGTTGGCTTTTAAAACTGGCACCTTCACCGAAAAGAATTCTTCTGACTTATCAATTACTATTGGCCGGTCCGTGAAATAGCTATACTGCTGAATGATATTTGAGAGTCCTGTTTCCTTTGACTCAATCCCCACATTTTTAGGCTGAAGATTGTTCACCACCTTGATGGAATGATCATCTCGTGAAACATTGATATTCAAAGGTTTTAATGCTGAAATCTCATTGTGCTTTACACAATTCTCAATCAATAGTTGCAGAGTCATAGGAACAATCATTTCATCCTTTCCTGTTTTCAGGGCAATTGTGATTGAGAGCTTATCTTCAAACCTTGTTTGCAACAGAAATGCAAACGAGGTTATAAACTCAAGCTCTTCCGCAATTGTAACTAACTCCCTGTCCCTGCTGTCCAGAACGTACCTGAAGAGTTGACTCAATTGCTTTATAAAATTTACAGCTTTATTTTGGTCTTCGAAAACCAGATCGCTCAATACATTAAAACTATTGAACAGAAAGTGCGGATTTATCTGGTTTTGAAGTGATTCATATTTGTACCTCAGCATTTCACCTTTTAACCTCTCAGCTTCAAGCAATGAGTTTTTCCACTTCCTGAAAAATCCTATGGCCACCAGTATGATGGAAATTGCAAAAGAAACCAGAACTGCATAATAACTTGATTTTATGGACCAGGATATGGGGTTTTCGGGAAAACCGCCATACACCACGCGAACCGCAATTAACGAGACGACTAAATAGGCCAATACGGCGTATAGAATGATTGCCAGGCTGTTATAAATTGCCCGTTTTATCAGATGTTCATGCCAGCTGTACTTTTTATCAAGCCAGTCGTAAATATAACCATGACCCAACCATTGCGTAATACAGATCGCAAATGCCCAGGTTAGCGATGTGAAAAAAACAGTCGGGCCTTGCGAATAACCTTTAAAAAACACCACTGTTACAACCAGGGCCAATAGGATATTGGCCGCAAGTAATTTTAAGATCCTTCCGTATCGATTGGTGTTGAAAAATGAAATTCTTATCATGAGGTACAATATAGAACCTTTTACCCTGATTACGCTCCGCAATCATTGACTATTTCCTCCACCTGGTCTTTTCCCCATGCGGGATGAATGGCTGATTTCACTTGATAGGAGTCCCATTGATCCAGCAGTTCCCGGGCGCTTTTACAATAGGGAGTGGTGTCGGAACCAAAAAACCTTGCTGTTCCGATTTCATTTGACAGCCTGATATACTTTGCCCTTGGATTGTTGGGATTCAAGCCCAAAGATTTGCCGATGGCTACACTTACCATAGGAGCTGTGGTTTGGGCACGTTCAGGGGGATTCACTACTAATCTGCCTGTGTAGTAGAAGGCCTGCAGGGCATATACCTCTGATTCATCGGGCGCCAGCTCCAGCATCTTTTCAATGGAGGTATTGGCCTGGTCCAGATACGCATCTTTGCCTTCTGCTCCTGATCTATCCATGAAACTCATTGTAATGTAGCATTGCGCCTCGTAATAGAGGGGCAACCACTCTTCGGTCTCAACATTGGCGATAATCCTGAATTTATTAGCCAGGTTCTGGAAATCTTCAATGGATCTGCACGTACTGAACTGAGTGATCGTTTCACCCATCTTTTGAGTATACTTCTCATTTGCACCCATTAAGGTACTGGCAATGATTGCCGCGCTGATGATTAAAATTGCTCTTTTCATTTCTAATTGATTTTATTTAATTGATTAATATCTCCGGTTTTCGATAAAGTAATAAAGCATCCCAGTATAAAGAATCTCTTGGCACCCGGTAGTTTTGGAGCACTTTGATATACTCCTTCACTGTCGGGGATTGATGCATATTCACGGCCAAACTCCTGTTTAAATCCCAGAAGATTTGAAACCGAAAAGTAAAAGATGATATTTTGCTTGTGTAAATAACTCCAGTTAACATCCATTGATTGATACGGAATTGTTTTCTCACCATTGAAGTCATTGGAATTGGGATTGTTATAATACCTGGGGGAAGAGAACCGGTATGTTCCTCCAATTTGGGACCGTAGCCTTCCCAACCACTGTTTGTAGACGATTGTCAAATTGTGTTTGCTGGAGAATCCGGGAACTGTTTCATGAGGGTAGTTGTGATAGTTTCTCAGGGCATCTATAAATGAATATGATATCCAGTATTCCGCTGATTTAAGACTTTTTCGATCTCTCCAGAATAGATCCAGACCGTATGCGGATCCGTACCCACTATTGTTTATGAAATCATATTCACTGTTCTCACTAATTGCGTATTTAACCAGGTTTTTGTAATCCTTATAATAGAGTTCTGTCCTGAATACCCTTTTGTCACCTTTCATGATATAATTGAGGGTGTAATGATCGGCCCTTTCATATTTGAAATCATTGGTATAAAGCAAGAACTCATCTTCGGGATCCTGAAAAAACCAACCATAGGAAAGTGATACCTGTCCCTTTTCGTTTAATTTATATGCTGTAGAGATCCTGGGAGCAATGCTTGCCTTTTTCAAATAGTCAGAATATTCCACCCTGGTCCCGATCCGGGTAATAAAATTGGAAGATGCATATACCTCAGCCTCAAGAAATCCAGCCGCTGTATTGTTCAAGAATTCATTGGATTCAAGACTCTCCATTGATGGAAATGAAATAGTGTAATTCTTTGAAAATAACTCTGCTCCTGCTATGATCTTTGCATGCTCATTAAGCCTGTGCCTGATGGTTACCTTGGCATGGGTTCCTCTCAGGTACTCCTGGTAGCGCATGCTATCCAGTGCCACCTTATCTCTGTTGTTGGTGTATGAAAACCCCGTGCTCAGGATCCAATCTTTTGCTACTTCTCCAATCCACGAACCATTGATGAAATAGTTATCATTGATCAGGTTGTAACTGTTTGTGGAGCCAGGCCTATTCAGATTCTCCTCAATGGTGGTAAGTTGGGATTGATTGGAAGTGGCATAGATTTTCAGCATTCCTGATTTACCGGTTTTCAGCCTGAGACTGAGATCCCCGGAAAGGAATTGTGGTTCCTTTTCCCAGGTTCTGTATTGAGGTACCAGTCTCATATAGGGTGCCAGATTATTGTAGTTGATGGACGAAGTCACCGACGCTTTCTCCCATGTTTTGGTACCCCCCAGTTCAGCACCTACTGATAACAGTGATATGTTCAATTGGTCCTGAACAGGCATGGCATTGGTCTGCAACGCCAGGACCGATGATAAAGCCTGTCCGTATTCAGCCGAATAACCTCCTGTGCTGAACATGGTACCGCTAAACATAAACGGACTAAATCTCCCCCTTACCGAGGTGTTTGGTGATGAAGAGCTGTATGGAACATATACCAGGGTTCCGTCGATAAATGTCTTTGATTCGCGGCTATCGCCCCCTTTTACAAATAGTTTTCCGGATTCCCCAACCGTAGTGGTGCCCGGGAGGGCCTGCAATGCTCCATAGAGATCGCCGGAAGCACCGGCAGTAGTAACCATATCCATAGTACTGAAGGAGATCGATTTCTTCTTATCTCCTGCCTCAAAGGTCCCCGCTGAGATGGTTACCGCAGATAATTCATTAAATACCTCTTTCAATTTAATATCAGGAATATTCACAGCTGTACCTTCCAGGCTGATTTCTCTTCTGAAGGTCTCAAAACCAATAAAATCGATACATAGAATATGTCGGCCTACTTCATCTGTTGTCAGTTTGAATGCCCCTTCATGATTACTGGAGGCCCCGTCGTATGTGCCTTGAATATAGATATTTGCTCCCACAAGACTCTGACTTTCGGTGTCTGTGATTACTCCGGAAATGGTAGTTTGTGCAGCGAGATTAAATCCCAGGATAAAAAGCAGTGAGCAAAGTATTGTTATTCTCATGTTCAACAGATTCATGGTGTATTGCATTAAAACAACACCACAAATTTGTTGGTAAAGACTCGTTTTAAAAAGAAAGGATGACTGAACTGTTGAATTAGTACGATGAATTGTAAAAAGAAAGAATCAACTCCTGAGACTTGTCAAAGGATCATTTAGACTTCCGTTTTTTCCTTTTGCGACTTTTTTGATACTCCTCTTCTTCTTTCAGTAACGATTGCCAGTCGCCGGAGCTATATTCTTCAGAAATATCCAGGGTGTTCTGGTAATCACCTTTCGATATTTCTACCCTGTGAACCGGTTTTCCCAGGTTCTTCTCAATGGTGGCTAACAACTCCATCTCTTCTGAACTGCAGAATGAGATTGCTTGCCCTTTCTGGTTGCCGCGGCCTGTCCTCCCCACCCTGTGAACATAATGTTCTGATGTTTCGGGCAGATCATAATTTACCACGTATTCCACATCAGGTATATCAATTCCCCTGGCACTTACATCGGTGGTAATCAAAACTTTCAACTCCCCATTTCTGAAACTTTGCATGGTTCGTTCGCGCTCTTCCTGCAATTTGTCACTGTGTATGCTACCGGCTATGATATTGACTCTTTCCAACGCTTTTTTCACCCGTTCAGCCCTCACTTTGGTTCTTACAAAAACCAATATTTTCTTATCATCATCATTTTTTATCACATCTTCCAAGAAGAAGCGCTTGTCATCCATCTCAATAAAAGCAACAGCGTGTTCAATGTTCCTGGCCACAGGGTCTTTGGGTGATATCTGGATGCGAATGGCATCTGTAACCAGGGAGTAGGCAATCTTCTTAATCTTCTCATTGATGGTGGCTGAGAAAAAAAGGGTCTGTCGCTTTCTTGGAAGGTGATACATCAGATCCCGAATATCTTTAATGAACCCCAGGTCAAGCATGTGATCGGCCTCATCCAATACCAGGATCTCCACCCGCTTTAACAGAAGTACACCCTGACTTACCAGGTCGAACATTCTTCCGGGTGTGGCTATCAACACATCCACTCCCTTGTTGAGCTGTTCAATCTGTGGATCCTGATCCACCCCGCCATGAATCGAAAAAGAGGTGATTCGGGTATGCTTGCCCAGCGTTTTAAAAACAGCTTCTGTTTGCAGTGCCAGCTCGTGGGTGGGCACCATCACCAGGCACTTCACTCCATCGGGCCGGCCTTTGATTTTTCGTTCCTGCAACAGGTGGAGGAGAGGGATGGCATACGCAGCAGTTTTACCTGTACCCGTTTGTGCAATGGCCAGTACATCCTCCCCTTTCAGGATGGGAGGAATCGATTTAAACTGGATATCAGTGGGTTTTTTATATCCCAGCTTGGATATACTTCTTTTAATTCCCTCGGCAATGCGGTATTCTTCAAACTTCATTTATGATGTTTAGATGCACAAAAATAACCAAACATTAGTCGAAACCATACGTTCTAAGGAATTTGATTATCTTTGCCAAAATTTCTTAGCCGACTTTCTAACAAGGCAGATTTCCCAACACCATCGGGACCCCTCTCTTTTTTTTCTGATTCAGCTAAGGCCAGCGATCCTTAAAAGTTCGCTGATAACTAATATTTCAGCCATCAATGGCTGTGTAAACATCTATTATATGAGTAATACAACATTTAAGAAAAGACAAAGAACTAATTCAACACCAGTTAAATACAGGCACTCCGGTTCACAGAACAACCATCGACGTTCTTCCAAACCGGGTTTAAAACCGTCAACACTTGACCCTTCACGTTTGGTGAAAGAGGCAAGCCAGACAGAAGTAAAAGAGTTTCGTTCAGATCGCCTTATTAAGGAAATGCCCATTAGTGCGAAACTTAAACAATCTCTTGAGAAAAAGGGATATGAAAGGCCTACTGAAATTCAGGAGAGGACACTGGAAGCACTGATGCAAGGCAAGGACCTTCTAGGCATTGCACAAACGGGAACCGGGAAAACCGGGGCTTACCTGATGCCGATCATCGAACAGCTGCTTCACAAAAGAGTGAATCCTTATGCACTGGTAGTGGTCCCTACCCGGGAATTGGCACTGCAAGTAGAGGAGGAATTCAAAAGCATGACCAGGGGACTGGGATTGTATAGTGCATGTTTCATTGGGGGTACCAACATCAACCGGGACATGCAGACTCTTAGAAGGCCAAGTCATGTTGTCATTGCAACACCTGGAAGGTTGCTTGACCTGACCAATCGCAGGGTGCTTGATCTTGGCAAGTTCAAAACACTGGTTCTGGATGAGTTTGACCGCATGCTCGATATGGGTTTCGTGCGAGATGTGAATCGAATCATTGAGAGTATGCATCAACGCAATCAAACCATGCTATTCTCGGCTACACTCGATAAAAAACAACAATCACTGATCGACCACATACTTAAGAATCACATTACCGTAAAAGTTACCAGTGGTGACCAAACCGGCGATAACATAGATCAGGACATTGTCAGACTCAAACCAGGTGACGACAAATTCAAAGTACTTCAGGAGATGTTATCCCGGGAGGATTTCAATAAAGTTCTGTTGTTCGAGGAGACCAAACACAGGGTAACCAAGTTGTGTGTCAAATTAAACAGAGCTGGAATTCCTGCCGATCAAATCCATGGTAATAAAAGTCAGAATGCCAGGCAGTCTGCACTTAAAGCCTTTAAACAGGGACGTGTTCGTGTTTTGGTAGCTACAGACGTGGCATCCCGCGGACTTGACATTTCTGATGTCTCCCATGTCATAAACTATCAGGTGCCACAGACACATGACAGTTATATACATCGCATCGGGCGAACAGGCAGGGCCGGAAAAGTTGGCAAAGCGTTTACTTTCGTAGCTTGATACGTTTCGGTATCTTCATTCTTTTTCGTAATTTATGGTGAATTTGATTATTCACCCCGATGCTTCTTTTTACGCCTGGCTTATTGTATAAGCAATTAAAAGCAAAAGGATTCTTCAGGTATGTGGGCAGAAATCTCCTCCTGATCATTCTTAGCTATCTGTTTATTGTCTTCCTGGTATTCCTGGTGGGAAAATACCTGGTGGATTTCAACAGTTTTTTTCACACTTTTATAAGCCGGCTGTCTGACAGGTTCGTGATCCTGCTTTTCTTCGTTTCAGAATCCTTTGCCGGAATGATCCCGGTGGACCTGTTTGTGATATGGACCCAGAAATTCGAAGTTCCAATCCCCTACCTTGCCCTTTTGGGCACTCTATCCTATGCGGGAGGAGTCATATCTTACGGCATTGGCTTATGGATCTCCAGAAGGCCTAATGTAAAGGCATTCACTGAAAAGCGATTGAAGAATTATATCGATTTTGTTCGTAAATGGGGAGGTGCCTTTATTATCATTGCGGCATTGTTCCCATTTACTCCTTTCTCACTGGTGGTCATTGCTGTAAGCATGCTGAAATTCCCTTTCAGGTTATTTCTTCTTTTTGCCCTTGCTCGTCTTGTGAGGTTTGTGCTCCAGGGAATTATCTTTTTTGATCTGTTAAATATGGATTCCTGGCTAATCTGAGCAAGAAATAGTTAGTTTTGATATATTCTACCAAAACCGCATGAAACAATACCATGAGAACTCTAATCTTTATTTCGTTTTGCCTTGCTATCGGCCTGGTGGCTTGCAATCAGGAGAATGAAACAAAAAAGCCCAATATAGTGATCATATTTCTGGATGATTCGGGTTGGGCCGATTTTGAACCATTTGGAGAAGTTGCCATAGAAACACCACATGTTACACAGTTGGCAGCTGAAGGAGGTGCCTATCACAATTTTTATGTGCCACAAGCCGTATGTTCGGCCTCCAGGTCGGCTTTGATGAGTGGCTGTTATCCCGGCCACACCAAAGTGTTCGGTGCACATGGACCCAATGCATGGGGTTTGGATACCACTTTTGCCACCATGGGCGAGGTTTTTAGCGAGGCAGGCTATGCCACCGCTGCATTTGGGAAATGGCATTGTGGTGACCAGCCCGAAACCAGGTCATATTCCAGAGGTTTTGATGAGACCTGCGGATTGATGTACTCCAATGATATGTGGAAACACCACCCGGAGAGTCCGGAGTACTGGGGGCAATGGCCATTGCGGTACTGGGAAAATGGTGAGGTGACCATTGACACAGTAGAAAAATCTGATCAGAAGAACCTGACACGTTGGTATACCGAACAGGCGGTTGATTTTATTCACCGGCACCAGGATAGTTCATTCCTTCTCTATGTGCCCCACAGCATGCCCCATGTACCCCTATTTTGTAGTGATGAATTTGAAGGCAAGTCAGGCAAAGGATTGTACTGGGATGTGATGTTGGAAATCGACTGGAGTGTTGGGCAGATCAACAAAGCTTTGAAAGAGAGTGGAGTGGATCAGAATACCATTGTGATCCTTACTTCCGACAATGGCCCCTGGATAGCCTATGGAAACCATGCGGGAATCACTCCATTCAGGGAGGCAAAAGGCACCTCATTTGATGGCGGTGTGCGATCTGCCTGTCTTATCAAATACCCCGGACATATAGCAGAGGGCAGCATTTCATCAGAAACATTTGGTACGGTGGACCTCCTCCCTACCCTTTGTTATCTGGCAGAGATACCGTTACCTGAAAATGAGATCGATGGGAAAAATGTGTGGGACCTGGTACGAGGTGTGGAAGGTGCTGAAAATCCCCACACCTATTATGCATTCTCAAATGGGCGGAATTTTGAAGGAGTCATGAGTGGTGACGGACGCTGGAAACTTCATCTTCCTCATGCCTATCGGACGCTGGAAGAAGCAGGAATGGATGGTTTGGCCGGAAAGTATGTTCAGGCGAAGATCGACACTGCCCTGTTTGATATGGAAACCGATCCCTATGAAACCACCAATGTGTTACAGCAATATCCCCATATTGCTACCGGTCTGATAGAAATAGCAGAGGAGCATAAGAGCAGGTTTTACAGGGAATAGAAGTATCTCAAACAATTACTGGATTCGGATTACATCAGGCCAGGAACAGATTTTTATTCCAGCCATCCACGTAGGAAGGTTGCATCCAGGCAAGCTTTTCCCCCTGGTAAAAAGGGTGAAGGGCCAGACGTATCTCTTTCATCTTCTGCTCATCCATGGGTTTGAATTCCTTTATGATCTCCAGGTTGTGTTTAAGTACATCCATGCTGTCGATCCCAACATTGATCATATGGAAATCTTTGAGTGTCAGGGCATATTGAACAAGGTCTGCAGCAGCCAAACCTTCCACGGTCTCCCTGGGCCTTATCACTTTCATGGCCACGACCCCCATCCCTTTCTTTTTGGCAAACGGGGCCGGAAGTTCTTCAAATTTCTCAGCTCCATCGGACGATTGGTGATTCAAAGCCATCATCATGACCTCAAAATCGTATAGTTCTGCTGCTCTTTTCATACCCTCTGCTGTGGTATGACCAGTAAATCCGATGTGCTTAATCACACCTTCACTTCTATAGCGGTAAAGCACCTCCAGCACTTTTCCTTTCTCTCCCAGTTCTTCAGCATCTTCCACAGACTTTATGGAATGCACATGTAGAAGGTCGATGTGATCGGTACCCAGCCTTTTCAGACTCCGTTCAATACTCTCTTTGGCTTTTTCGGCATCACGGTCTCCGGTTTTAGAAACCAGAAAGACTTTATCCCTATGTGCTGTCAAGACCTTACCTATTCTCTCTTCACTGGATATCTTTTCGTTTCCATAGGATGAAGCTGTATCCCAATAGTAGAGCCCCTGCTCTAAGGCATATTCAAGTATTTGAAGTGCATCATCATCACTCTCAACAGACATCCAGCGACTGCCACAACCAAATCCCATCAGGGGCACCTGAACTCCTGTATTTCCCAATTTAACCGTGGGCAATCCTTTTGAATCATAGGGCGATGAAATGGATGAACATCCCACTGAAGGTGTAAATGCCATCGTTGCTGTGGCAGCCACAGTGGTTTGAACAAACGCTCTGCGTGAAATTTTCTTCTTCATGGTAATGTGCAATTAAGATGTTGTTAATTTGGATTTCCTGCAACAGGATAACCATATACCTCGATCCAGTCAAGTCGTGAACAGGCTGCACTTTTACCACCGGGCATGAGATCGGTGAATCCTATCTCCAACACTTCTGTGAGATCGGGATCGGTTACAGGAGCTTGTTCGGTGATGGATTCCATATGGATGGTGTACCACTCCAGATCCTGCAGGTTGAATTCCCGCTCACGCCAGTCAGCAGAAGCGGGATCACCCTGTCTGCTTACCAGCCACGATCCGTCGGCAAGCTTCAGTAAAATATGCAATTCCCTGAATCCAAACTGCTTGGTTCGCCATTTGATCTTTGCGAAACCCGACAGGTCCATATGGTATTTCCTGTGTTTCAGGGTAAGCGCCCAGTTACCGGGACAGAGACCCGACCAGATATAATAGGGATCATCCGCCGGATTATCATGGTGACTCTTTTTAATGCTGTCTTTCCCCGGACCATAAAGTCTCAGGATGAGATCAGGATTGCTTATATGATTTTGGGTTACAGGAGTCTCGGCAGGGATCTCTTTCCACTCCTCCCTGAAAAGAAGACCGGGTCGGTAATCGGACTCCTGTGCAATCATATCCATAGAAGATGAAATCATTACTGCCAGAAGGATCCATAGATAAAACCTTAATATTTTCATAGAAACAGACTTTTATTCAAGTACTTCAGGAACTGCCACACGGTAGGAAATCCCACGGGTGGTACCCCTGTAAAAACTGAGCATTCTCTTATCCATAAAGGAGAAGAACGAAGGAATTACAATGGATCGTCCGAATGCTTCAGCCAACGCAGGAATGTTCTTCTCTCTCTGCCATTTCATAATGGCTTCGATGGCATCCTTTTTCAAACGTTTCTGTACACTCTCTGTCACTTCCCTGATTCCGTTATACGTATCTTCCAGTTCGTCCCGGTATGTATTGATGGCTTCCTGTTCACTTACCATTCCATTTTTATGGGCCTCAATGCTGAAATTGAGGTTCATGTCGATCTCTTCAACCTGATAAGTTTTTTGAAGCAACCTGTAAAACAATCCCAATTCCTTTTCTGCCGGAATCTCAAGCAGCGGTGCAGTAAATTGAAACGAAAGCACAAAAACAAGGTAGAGGTCCATATCCAGATTCCCATGTTTTGCATCAAGCAGGCCACTGTTCAGGTAGTGGAGGTAATCCTTGATGAATGCCTCTCTCTTTGTGGGTGAAAAGTAGTGTTCCAGCTGTGGCCGCTCCCCCGGCAGTTTTTCACCAAGCGAAAGTACCTCATCGATACTTATCGTTCGCATCTTCTGTTCGGGACGCTGCTCTGGCTGGAGAGAAAAACGCATGAATGGATTTCCGGTTTAAGGTTTTATAAAAATAATCAAATAAAGTTACAGCTATTCCGAAAGAAAATCCAGTCAGATCTTCAGCCGGATGTTGATCTTACCAAGCACTCCTGTCAATTGGACAATCAGGATGGAAAACAGGATTGATTTCACAATCCCAACCCCTCCTGTGGTGAGTATCTCCGGCAGGGCGAGGCCCGTCATTGCAACAAGTGCATAGACATAATACGGGACCAGGTAGCAGGTGAGGGTGCTGTAGCCGGCAGGTGCGATCAGATCAGCCCAGCGGGTTATTCCAAGTTTATCGGAAAGCAGGTATAGCACAGCAAAGGAGAGTGAGGTGATTCCGGCACAGATGGCGGTCCAGGAAGGAGTGGCCATTATTTTGGAGATTCCCCAGGCGGGCCTGGTCATGTACCCGAACAGCATGAGGATTGTTGCCAAACCAAGCAATGCCGGCACCAGGTATTGTATCCCCTCCTTTTCCCTAAGCCTGATCATGATCGAGGTGGCCAGAACGCCACACATGACACTGGCATAGTTGGAAGCGCTCACCACCAGTTTGAAACTGAAATTAAATGGTGTAGTAAACTCATTGACATTCATCAGGAAGAGCATTGCACATATAAGTGCAATCCATCCCGGTCGGTTGCCCAGTCCCAGGTAGACCAATGCACTCAACAAGTATCCCCATCCGATAAGTCCCAATATGCCCCACCAGTGAAGCTGCATCCAGTGGTAGCTTCCTTCACCTGGTCCAACATAAACAGCCGCCAGGAAAATCAAGATCATCCATCCGGTTATTTTCATTACCTGGGGTGGAATTTTTCCAAATACCTTATCCCGGTATACATTCCAGATCAGAAAAAAGGCGAGGGTCATCAGGATCTGCCAGATATATTTACTGAACAGGAGTTTTCCGGCATCAATATTTTCCAGATTCACCATAAATACCCCCATGATCAGAAGTGCCAGAGAGCGTTCAATAATGTGTCTCAGAACCTGGACTTTTCTCTCCCCTTTGTTGAACCTGGAGCGGATGGCGTGGGGAATGGAGAGCCCCACAATAAACAGGAAAGCAGGGAATACCACATCTGCCAGTCCCATCCCATCCTCATGTGCTGCTTTATGCCCCAGCCATTCAGGTATATTAGAGAGTGTCCAGAGATCGTTTACAAAAATCATCAGGAGCATGGTGAGTGCCCTTAATATGTCAATGGACTTCAGGCGGATTGAACTCATTCAGAAGGGTTGTAGAATTGAATGATCTGGTGAAGACTTCCCACCTGACCTTTGGTGACCTCATCGGGGTCCTCCGCATAGAACTGGTCCATGAAAGTGCCTGCCGGACTCCACACGGTCTGCATAAACCCGGCATAGCGCTCCTTTACAATGTCGACACTGTTGGATCGAAAGGACTCCATCATCACCAGCTGCTCCCTGGTAACCTCCGGATTGCGCCAGGGGCATGTGATTACGCGAAATCCTTTCAGGGCAAAAACTGCTGCTGTTGGATCGGCCCTTTCATAATGCCAATCGCAGATGACTACCTCTTTGGAAATCATATCTATGGCCGGGTGGGTGTTATTTTCACTGGCTTCCCACATGCCCAGCCCGGAGGTTTTCCCATCAAGAAGCCTGTCTCCCCAGATCCAAAGCTCCTGACCATTTGCGGCCAGGTGATCACGTACCAGGTTTACTTCTCCTGCAAATAGTTCAGCTTTATCTACTCCACTGCAACGGGGACATTCATCCTCTCCTATGTAAAATACCTCATCCATACCGGCATGGAAGGCATTGGCTTCAAACACCTCCATGATCTCATCCACCAGTGCAAATACCACTTTATGTACCTCCGGATGTAAAGGACAGTAGCTTTTGCAGTACAAACCATCTTCATTGGGCCATTCATATTTTTCAGGCAACTTTACCGATGGATTCTCGTCAAATTCGGGATACTCTTTCAGCAGGTTGGAAAGTTCTGTATGCCAGGATTGATGCCCAAGGAGATTGATCTGCGGAATGAGCTGAATACCATGTTTCCGGGCTTTGTTTACCAGCTGTTTCACCTGTTTTTTTGTGAGTGCACCTTCACTCCGCAGGTTGGGATAGGATTTAAATTCATAGTTAAAATCAATCCTTAATACCAGGGTATTGACGCCTCCGGGAGCAAGGTCATTTTCCATAAATGAGAGGAATTGTTCCAGACGGTCAGGTCCGGGTGCTGCAATACAGAGACCAATGACCTCAGGTGGATCATGATCTCCTCCCCTTGCTATTGAAAAAAGCAACAGGAGCATAAGGATTAAATTTGCTTTCTTTCGGTTCATAGCGGCAGTTTTAGATCGTTTATGAATATAATAAAAGTAAGACAAATATTTGTACCCTGAGCTACCTCAGGAACTTCTCTCTCTGCTGCAGGTTCAGCAGCCCCAGCAGGAGAAGGAGCACGCTGACGATGCCCATAATGATGCGGTTCTGCCGGAGGGTCTCCTGCCACACAATGGCATTGATATTTTCTAAGTTTGGAAACGGATTTAAAAAAACATTCCACTTGGATGTGTACAGCTCATCAGCTAAG
The DNA here is from genome assembly GCA_039714655.1 of Bacteroidota bacterium. GTDB lineage: Bacteria > Bacteroidota > Bacteroidia > Bacteroidales. The sequence goes on along the minus strand of JBDLIX010000005.1, from coordinate 57,967 downwards.
ATCAGAAACACCAGACCAAATATGACCATTATCACTGCTGTGGCATTACCGTTTTTCAACAGAGTTGACAGGCAGAATCCCAAGGAAGAGGTGAATAGTACCAGAACCATCAGGTGAAGAACCATCTTCATAAACGGGAAACTGATCAGGGAATAATATGCAATGGCTGCAAATGGGAATAACAGTAGAAAAACAATCAATAGAATCATTAAGTACCGGACAAGCCATACTTTGTAACGGTAATCAGGTATGCCAAAAATAATCTCCAGGGTGCGCTGATCGGCATCACTCTGAATCCCGAATACAGAGGGATAAAAGGCCAAAAGAATGGCGGGGAATGCAACTAGTCCGTAAATCTCAGCGGTCCAAATTACATTGCTGTCCAGGGCAATAATAGTTCCGAATACAAGGAAGAATAAGAATGCTGCCAGGATAAAATAGATAAACTTGCCCCCGAAGATAATCTTCATGTTGTACCTTGAGAGGTCGTAAAAATTTCGCAATATGGAGTTAAAGCCTGACATAGTTTTAGTGATTGGCAATCTTCTCTTTATCTGAGCGTAGTAACCAGAGGTAAGCATCCTCAAGCAATGGATGCTCCTCCACTGAATCGGCGAATGGCTTATCAGCAGAGATACAACGTACCCTGATGTTGTTTCCGTCACGCATGTGATGGACCACAAGCAACTCTTTTGTCGCCTCCTCAAAATCTGCTGCCGGAAGGGTGGATTTCCAAACCCTGCCCCGGGCTATTTCTGTCATCTCTCTGGGTGTGCCGTTAAAGAGAACCTCTCCCCTGTTGATTACCGCCATGGTATTGCATGAGCTGGAAATGTCCTCGATAATATGTGTGGAGAAGATCACCACCCGGCTGCGGCTAAGCTCAACCAGAAGGTTCCTGAAACGTATCCGTTCCCGGGGATCAAGTCCGGCTGTAGGCTCATCCACCACCAGGATGCGCGGTAGATGCAACAATACCTGCGCAATCCCGATTCGTTGTTTCATTCCGCCGGAATAGGAACCAATCTTCTTGTTGCGATGTTCCCACATGTGGACCGAATCCAGTACCTCCCTGATCCTCTTTCTACGCTTCACTGGATCGGTGATTCCTTTTAACATGGCCTGATAGTCCAGGTAAGCGTAAGATGACATGTTTTCATACATGCCAAATTCCTGGGGAAGGTATCCGATGAGCCCCTGTAACTCTTCCCTCTTCTCCTGGGTATCAATCCCGTTGATCCATATCTTGCCATAACTCTGTTCCAGAATACCGCAGATAATACGGATCATTGTGGACTTACCGGCCCCATTGGGCCCCAGTAAACCAAACATCCCTGTTCCAATTTGAAGGGAAACGCCCTTTAGGGCTTTGAACTGTTCTACCCGTTGACCAATTCCGGGCACTATTCTTACAAACCAGACAAACCAGCGGTAGAGAGGGCGAATTTCCTTGATCTCAAACTGTTCCCTTTTTATCAAAATGGCTACACGTCCTATGGCAATAATCAGGAGCCATAATCCGCCGGCAAGCAATGTTATTGCCAGGTTTGTCCACCTCGTCTGATAGAAGAATAATACCAGCAGTGGAGCTGCATACCGGAAGATCTCAACCAGGAGCCTTAATCCCCTGCTATTTCGCAGGGTGACAAAATCGTTGATGATATGGATCACATAGTAATATAATATTACCGATGATACCAGTTGCCAGAATCCGCTTACCAGGTAGAACCATGTAAAATAGGCCAGAAAACCCATCAGCGGCAGTTGCCAGACCAGTGCATCCAACCTGGGTTTTAACGCTTTTTCGAGGACTTGAACACTTCTCGCCATGCGATTTCCAGCCTTGAAATCTCTTATGGCTTTAGGCTCTCTTCCATAGATCTTAACCAGGTTCGATACTTCAATATGAATGGAATCATCTGCAGAAATAATGCTTGTTTTGGCCTTTCGCAGACTACTTGAAACAAACCAGTATGTGACAGGAATTCCAACCAGCACCACCAATCCGCCAGCCATCTGCCAGATAAACGATTGGATGTACAGGATGACCATAATCATTCCTGTCAGTTCCAACAAAAGCAACACTAGCTTCACAAACAGGTTCAGACTCCTGATCCAGGAGAGGGCTTGTTCAATCCCGCTATAGAGCATGGGGATATAAACAAGTGTAAGCAGGGTGCTCAGGCTCAATCCACCAATAACTGTGATGGCAAAGGGTGGACCGATCGCTTTGACATATTCGGCATTTCCCATGGCCAGAGGAAGCATGGCGGCGCAGGTGGTAACTGCTGTAATTAAAATGGGACGAACCCTAGATAAACCACCCAGTAATATGGCCCTTGTTTTTCGGTACCCCTTCTGGCGCAACACATTGATAAAGTCCAGGAGTATGATCCCATTGTTCACCACCACGCCCAGCAGAATGAGAAATCCCATAATGGTATTGGCATTAAACAGGGACTCACCGGTGATGGAGAGCAGGAAGAAAGATCCGATGGCTGCAAGGGGGATGGAAAAGAGCAGTACAAAAGGTGTAACAAAGGATTCAAATATGGCAGCAAGAATCATATATACAAGGATAAATGCTATAAGAAACATATATTTGAACTCATCCAAACCAGAATCTTCCTGGACCAGCTCCACAGCTACACCAGAGGGAATATTCGCATTTGCAATCACATCTTCGATCTCACTCCGTGCAAATTCCAGGAGATCATTGGAGTCGTACACATCTTCATTGTACTGGTAGCGTAACTCAACCTGCTTCTCCTGATTAACCCTGGAAATATCACGTAATCCACTGGCGTAAAACAGCTCTGCAATCGTTTGAAGTTCGAAAAGATTCTCATCATCACTATCAGGGATATGAAGCGATTCCAGATCCTTCATTGATTTTTCCTCAGCATCTTCTCCTTCCACTGCATCATTATATTTGATCAGAATCTCATACTCCTCATTTTTCTGACTGAAGTTGACCCCTGAGCTAATCTCATTCTGAAAGCTGTTCAATTCTCCCATTACCTGGTTCTGGGTGACTCCGTACTGACTCATTAACAATGTATTGAAATCAATATGCACCTCCGGTTGGTTCTCCCTGACAGAGAGCCTTACCGAACTGATATTATCAAGCTCCTCCAGGTAAGATTGAACATTTTCAGCCACCTCCACCAACAACCTGAAATCCTGTCCCTTCATCACGATATACTCCTCATCCTCCCCGATTCCCAATAATTGCTGAAAACCTGCAGCACCCGCCTGGTTGTTGCCTCCTCCTCCTCCTCCTCCATTTCCACGATTGCCGCTCATCCCTGTTGTGGGAGCAGTGAGAGTGATATCTGAGGCAGGCATCTCTTTTACCAATTCATATGCTTCCGACTGGATCTCACCAAAAGAGCGGTTGTTGATCTTCCGGTAATCATCCTGTAATAATATGGTGACTGTCGCCTCCTCCTCTTCGATCCTTGAGATTACCTCCTTCTTCTCCCCGATGCTTAAAAGTGTTTCTTCCATTCCTGCAACCAGCTGGTCTGTTGTTTCCAGGGTAGTCCCGGTGGGCATGGTCACATAGAGGACCACCTGATCGGTTTCCAATTCCGAAAGCTGATTTACCGAAACTGATAAGGTCGTAATGATGGTGACAAAAAAGAGGGCAAGTACCCCGATGATTGTGGGTGCAGGATTCCTTAAAGCTGTTTTCAGCAGTGACAGGTAGATCCTGACAAGCCGATTGTTGAGCGATACTTTCTGGTATACTTCTCTTTTGCTCCTGTCACTCCGGGAGAGAATAAGATGCACTGCCATTGGTATCAGAAGCAGCGAAATAAAAAGAGAGACAACCAGGGTTGAGATGATGGAAACTCCTATATGTCTTCCCAGGAGTTGTATTAAGAAATCGGACGAGAATATAAATGGAATAAATACCGCAATGGTGGTACCTGTTGCCGCTACTATGGAACGCCATACCTCGCCGGTGCCCTGAATGACAGCTTCAGCAGGTTTGTACCCAAGGGTACGGAGGCGGTAAATGTTTTCAAGGACCACCACCGATGTATCCAATAACATACCCACTGCAAGCGCAATTCCAATGAGTGTTAAGCTATTGATGGAGATATCAAAAGCGAAGAAGAAATTGAATGCAGTAAAAATGGATATGGGCATGGCCATGGCCACAATGATGACCAGTTTCACGTTGCGCAGGAACACCCAGAGCACGAAAATGGCCAGCAGTGCACCGGTCAGGGCCAGGCGAATGATCTGGTTGATGTTATCTTCCATGAGTTCCGCCGAGTTCTCCTGGATCATCACCTCAATATCAAAGGCTCTTCCCTCCCTGTTCAACTGCTTCAACCGCTCCTGAACACTATGTGAAAGCTCAATGATATTGGCCTGGGCATCATTGACCAGTTGCAGGGAAACCGCATCCTTTCCATTGACCCGGCTAATGGTCTCTTCCTCCTTTTCACCGTAGAAGATTTCAGCAATATCCTTGAGCTTCACCGGATCTCTTCCTCTACCCACCACCAGCTCCTCGATCTGGGAGATCTCCTCATATTCCGCATTGAGGTAAATAAAGTACCTTCTGCCCTCCTCCCTGACCACTCCTCCGTACTGACGAAGGTTCATGTTGGATGAGAGGATCGATCTTACCCTGGTGGGTGCAATATTGTAAGCGTCGCAAGCTGCCCTGTCAAGGATAATATCCACAGATTTTTGACGGCCACCGAATACATTCACAGTTGCCACCCCCTCGATATTTTCCAATTCTGGAACAATGTGCTGATCCACATAGTTCCGCACCCGGTCGATACCTCCGGATCCCCGGGCCTGAAGACTCATCAGGGTGTTGTCTATGGACTCCAGGTCAATCTTAACCACCTGAAGGGTAAAATCATCGGTCAGAGACCCTCTGAGAGCCGAAATCTGTTCATCCAGTTTCAAATAGGCATATTTCAGATCGGTCCGCTCCTCGTAGGAGATCAGGACCGACCCCTGCCGTCTGCCAGCCGTGGATTCAATTTTCTCTATGTTCTCAAGACCAGCCACCATGCTCTCCACAGGTATAATCGCCTCCTGTTCCATATATTCAGGGGTGACATCGATCCGGGAGCTGACCTGTATATAGAGCATGGGTAGCTCAGCATTGGGAAATATCTCCATTTTCAACTGCTTCCAGGAGATATACCCCAACATGGTTGCTGCAATAAACAGCATAGAGATGAGGACCTTCCGTTGTATGAGGAAATGTTTATTCACCCTGTAAACTATTTATTCTTTCACCTTTCCTCCCTAATTGTCCAAAGAACATATAGATACAAGGTATTACGATGAGGGTAAGCATTGTTGAAGTAATAAGCCCCCCGATGACCGCCCACGCCATGGGTGAACGAAGTGAAGCACTTTCGCCAAATCCGAGTGTCAGTGGAAAGAGCGCCAGAATGGTGGTCAGGGTAGTCATAATAATGGGCCTGATCCTACGCTGACCAGCAGCCACAATGGCCTCTTTCAATTTCATACCTTCTTTTCTGAACTGGTTGATGGCATCCACCAGTATTATGGAATCGTTAACCGCAATGCCCACCAGCATTATAATTCCAATGATGGCCATTATATTTAATGATTTACCCTGGAAGTAAAAGACCGCAACGGCACCCACCACTGCCAGAGGGACAGGCAATAGAATGGTGAAGGGATGTACAAGGCTTTCAAATTGGGAAGCCATCACCATATAAACCAGGATAAGTGATAGCAACAATGCAAATCCCAAATTACCCATGGACTCCTTTCGCATGGCCTCCTCACCGGTGATTTTATAACTGTACTCTGGTGGAAATTCCACATCCTTCAACCGTTCCTCAATTTCAACAGCAATTCGATCCAGTGGCAATCCCTGGTCAAGATCTGCACTGATTTCAATAATGCGGTTTTGGTTGTTATGCAGAATCTCCCTGGGTGAACTGCCCATGGAGATATCAGCTACTTCCCTGAGTAGAATCTCCGTATTATCCACTTCCACAGTAAGCATCTCCAGTTCCTTCAATGTGATATCCTCCAGCTTTACAGTGATGTCGGTCAGGTCACCCCTGACACTCATCTGTCCGGCCTCTGCCCCTTGCAGTTTTTCACTCACCCGGTTGATCAATGTGTTGACATCCACATTCATCAGTCCGGCCCGGTACCTGTCAATGGCTATCTCCACTTCAGGTGCTCCACCCTCCACCGAAGAGCTTATATTCCTGATTCCCTCAATCTGTTCAAGTTTTTCCATTATTTGAACACTCATTGTTTCCAGTTCATCCATCTCATCACCAATTAACTCCACAACCAGGGGCGATTCGTTGGTTCCCAGAATCGTTTGAAGCGCACTCTCTTCCTGGCGGAACAGGGCGGTGAAATTGGGATTATCTTTAAAATGACCGGTCAGAGCAACAATGATGGAATTTGCCGGAATCTGACTCCCGGGATTGAGCTTCACCTTGATGGTAGCCATATTCTGATCATCAAACAGGTTCTCACCTCCTGTGGACAATCCCGAAGTAGGACCAATTTCGCTGTAGATAAGCTCCACGCCATCACCTGAGATTTCGCGAAGTATCGTTTCTACGCTGACAACTGCCCCGGATGTCCTTTGGAGCTCTGTTCCTTCAGGCATCTTAAGGTCCACATAGAATTCATTCACATCTGCCTTTGGCATAAACTCACTTCCGGTCTGTTTGAGCATAAACCATCCGGCAACCATCAATGACGCGGTACCCAGCAGCACCCAGGTTTTAAAACTCAGTAATTTTTCAAGAAAACGGCCGTATCCTGTCAATTGTATAGATTGTTTAACCTTGCCGGAGAAAGGAGACCTCTTCCTGTATATTCGGGAATAGAGCATGGGAATGATCAGGATGGCCACTACCAGTGAGCAGAGGAGTGAAAATGCCACCGTAAAGGCTTGTTCCTTAAATAATTCACCCGATGCTCCACGCAGGTATACGATGGGAATAAAAACCACAATGGTAGTCATGGTAGAAGCCACAATGGCCCCTCCCACCTGGGAGGTACCTGTAATGGCAGCTTCCCTTACAGATAAACCCTGTTCGTGATTGCGGAAAATATTCTCCAGTACTACGATAGCATTGTCCACCAGCATCCCTGCTCCCAGCGCAAGACCCCCCAGTGTCATAATGTTCAGAGTAAGGCCGGTAAAATACATGAGCACAAAGGTGGCAATGATTGAGACTGGGATGGCCACGCTGACAATGGCAGTGGGTCCAATTCGTCTGAGGAACAGGAAGAGTACAAACACGGCCAGGACAATCCCGCCAATCAGGCTATCACTCACTTCACCAATGGCAGAAGAGATGTAATCCCCCTGGTCTTCAACAATGGTAAATGTAAAACCGGGGAGCGACCTGTGCATCTCTTCCAGGGCCTCGCGCAGCTCTTCAACAGCTTTTACGGTATTGTAGCGCATCTCTTTATAGATGCTCAGGCCCACACATGGCTCTCCGTTAAGCAAGACGGAGTTCTGTTGCTCCTTAGGTGTCATGGTGATGGTTGCCACATCCCGCAACAGGACCGGCACCCTTTCACCGGTTGCCTCTTCTGTGGAGTGACCCATCTTCACAATGATCTGCTCCAGGTCCCGGATCTGTTCCAGTTCACTGAGACCCCGCACAATGTAACGTTTCCCCATCTCAACGATGGAACCTCCCGATACATTCTGATTGTAACTGGTAATCCTGTTGGTAATGGTGGAGATGTCCAGATTAAAGGAGTTGAGTAAGTAATCATTGGTTTCTACCAGTACCTCAATCTCTTCTGCGCCATCCACCTCCACGTCGGCGATCCCTTCAAGCCTGATCAATTCATTCTTCACATAGTTCTCAGCTGTCTTCCGAAGTTCGTTCAGGTCATCGGTTTCGGTATGCTGAAAGGCCACCAGCATAACCGGGGTTGAATTGGGATCGTATTGCGTAATATTGATCTCCTCCAATTCATCATCCTGATTAAAGGAAGATAGTGCTTTGGAAAGGTCCAGGAAGGCCTCATTCATATCCTTTTCCCAGGTATACTCCACTTCAACCAGTGCCACACCCACACGGGATGTGGAAGAGACATTCACTACCCCACTCTGCCTGATGGCCAATGCTTCTACCGGATCCACGAATTTCTCCTCCATCTCTTCCGGAGGCCGTTCGCCCGCAGCAAGTTCGATATATAACCGGGGGCTGTGCAGGTTGGGAAAAAGATCGATACCCAGTTTATCGAATGATATATATCCCAGCAGCAGGGTGGCAATGATAATCATGCTCACCGATACAGGATAATTGACTGAAAATCTGGTTATTGCTTTTAACATGCTGATTATACTTAGTAAACTACCTGAGGATCCTTACCCTGGATTGATCGCGCAGTGTCTCAAATCCGGAACTTACGACACTTTCTCCTTTCAGAAGTCCCATCTTTACCTCAACAGTGGTTTCGTTCTGAAGTCCGGTGGTGATGACCCGCTCACTGGCAACACCTTTGTCCACTACATAAACGATCTGGTTCCGGTTACGGCTTACGATGATCTCCCTTGGAATAATCAGCGCATTTTCTGCACTATTCACCACCAGGTCGGCTTTCACAAACATGCCTGGAAGCAGAATGCCATCATGGTTGTCCACTTCCACGAAACATTTGAAGGTTCGTGCTTCCGGGTCTATGGATGGGGAGATCTGAGTAATGAGACCTGTCAGGGTATCGGCCGTACTGGTATAACTGGTCACATAAACCTTGTATCCGCGCTCAATGCTTTTGAAATATTTTTCCGGAAGATTGGCTTCCATGTAAAGCTTACCGTAATCAATCACCTGAACCATCAAAGTATTGCTTGCCACCCTGGTACCGTTGGTAAAATACGGAAGGTCAGCAACGATCCCCGAAAAGGGTGCATTCAATGACATCTTTGCCAGGTTGATCTGACTGCTTTCTATATCATACTGGGTATTCATAAGGGTGATCTCCGCATTTTTCAGCTCTCTTAAAGTGGCTCCACCTTTCTCATAGAGTGACTGTTGTTTCTCGTACTCCAGTTTTGAGATCTCAAGGTCAACCTCCTTTGACTTGATGCGCAAATCATTGTAATACTCCTCATCCTCAAGTTTTATAATCGATGCTCCGGCTCTCACCCGGTCCCCAAGGGCATAGGGTTTACCGGTGGCAGGATTGATCTGCAGCTTATACATACCGGTTATTTCTGAATGAAGGCTCACCTCTTTGCGGGGGTAGACCGATCCGGTGGTACTTACAAATTCTTCAATGCTGGAAGCGTTGACCTCGATCACTCCTACCGGAACTTCAATGGTGGTATCTACCTCCATATCGGGCTGTTTGCAGGAGACAAGCAGAATGGAAAGTGCCACTCCGCTGATTAATAGGGTATGAATGCTTTTCATGGTATATGGGTTATCTGTTTTATTCTGATGCTTCAGTGGTTAACTCTTCGGGGATAATGGGTATGTGAGTCTCAAAATCATACAGGGTCTGTATTTTCAGATTGAGAAGCTCAATTTTATAATCGATGATGGCATTGGTCAGTGCCATTTTGGTATCTGAAAGCTGACTCTGGTACAGTCCCAGGTCCATGCTGGTCAGATCTCCATTCCTGTACCGTTCGAGGTTTATATCATATGTCAGCTGGGCGTTCTCAACGGTTTTTCGTTGTATCTCGATCTGGTTTTCTAAATTTTTCAAGCTTCGCACTACTGAACGAATGTTCACTTCTATATCGGTCTTTTCAATTTTATAATCCAACTGTGAACTCTTTAAACTGGCTTCAGCGGCTTTGATTTCCGATTTGCGTTCTCCCCAGTCAAATATGGGAATGTTCAGGGTCAGTCCAATGCTTGGAGTATTGGTGGGGGTCTCAAACAGCTCGGAGAATAGTTCATCATTGCTCTGTACACCAAAGGAGGCTGTGATGGATCCTTCAAATTCATTGGTCGCCTTTGCCTGTACCAGGTTGAAATCTGCATTTTCAATGTCAATCTCACGCTCTCTGAGCTCCATGCGGTTATCGAGTGCATGGGTGATGGCCATCTCCTGATTCACAGCTACTGTATCGGCCTTGATCTCAGCTGCGATCATAAGGGTAGTCTCCAGTGGCAGACCGATAAGCACCTTGAACTGGTCCATGCTGTTCTCAAGGGTAAGTTCTGAATTGAAGACATCTGAATGGCTGGTGGCCAGATTGACTTCGGCCTGGTAGAGCTCTTCCAGTGCCAGCAATCCCCCCTCTACCTTGTTACTGATAATTTCATGACTCTCCTGGTTGTTCTTAAGACTCTCTTCGGCAATGACCAGCCGCATCTGGTTGGAGTAGACTGCGTAAAACTCCCGTGCCACTTCCCGCTCCAGTGAAAGTTTCATTAAAAGGTACCTGAGAAGGGAGGACTCGTAATCCAGTTGCACCCGCTCCAACTCCATCCTGGTACGGTTATAGGTAAAGATGGGTTGGGTAAATTGAAGGTAAAGACGGTTGTTAAAGGTCTTGGAGACCGGATCGATGGCATAAGCCGATTCAGTAAGGCTATAGTCATAAGAGAACCGGTTTACCAGGGTTAGTTCACCATCGGTGGGCAGGATCCGCTGGTTGATGGCAAAAGTCCCCCCGGAAGAGGTCGATTCATTCAGGTACCATTCACTGGTCTGCTGGTCAAAACGATTGGTTTTTTCATATTCAAATGGATTCAGGGTGACGGAAAACTGAGATTTCAGCCTGGCCCTCTGGGCATTTAGCCTCTCCTGACTCTGCACCAGTGCCAGTTCGGTCTGCTGCATATCAGGACTGTTCTCCACTGCAATCTCCATGGAGCGACCCATGGTGAGCAACTCCTGTGAAAACAGCTCCGGGGAGGAGACTGCCGGGAGCAGGGCAAGTGCACCAATTATAACTCTCTTCTTTGTCCAATATCTGTTCATGATATCCAAATTTTCATTGCTTAAACTATCTATCCAGTCTCTATCCAGGCCTGCGTACCCATTTCACAGCATCGGCGATCACCCGCCTGCCTCCTGTAAGATTGGAGAGTTCGATGACAGCCGTATCTGCCGGGAAATGGAACGATCCCAACCGGTTCCATCCATCTTCCGGATTGTCCAGCATGTACACCACCTCTTCTGTACCCTCATTGGATGTGATGGTATAGTGGTAATCTGTCCCCTTGTCAGCAAACTCCGGACCCATCCGTCTGTTTCCCTGCTGTTGTCCCGGGCTTCCACTTTCTCCCCCCTGGTTTCGGTCCCTTCCCGATGGCCGGCGGTACATAGCTGATACTGGGATATATACATACACATCATAAAAACCTGCCTCGGGCAACAGTGTGGTCCAACTGGCAAGGTTTGCTCCATCTCCGCTGCGTGTTACAAGCGCCGATCGCACTGATTCACCATAGTAGGCAGAGTGTGCCACCGGGGTCCATTTAGAAGGCGTCCACCACTCATTGAGGCTTCCATAAGAGATGGTCTCGTCCTGTTTTTTTCGGGCATCGATATACTGCTTTAACTTACTCTCCCTGGAGACCGAAACAGATGAAAACCCGTCATCTTCATTGTCTACCACATATTCATCCTTAAAGGTAAAACTTACAGGATCATCACTGAGCCGTTCATATTCCTCCAGGTTACTCTTCTCCACGGTGGTTGCGGATCTTAAGAAATTATTATAACTGGAAGGGATATTTCCGGATATGAGCGTATTTACCGTCATCATCATGGGCCGGTCATACAGTACTACCTGAACCTCTTTGGTGGTTCCCGCATCTATTTCAAATAACCGCTGCTCAGTACTCATGCCACTACCACTCCCAAATCCACCCTGTCCCATGATTCGGAAAGTGGCGTCTACCATGCCCTTTGCTTTACCAGCGTTGGTGATTCTGAAGCGAATTATGTATACATCCCCAATCTCATCCCTGGTCTGGATGTATTCAGGTACGGAGATAAGGAAAGTGGCCATCGCTCCTCCCGAATTAATGATCTCCAGGTAAGGTTCAATATCCACATCGAACTCATCTTTAAAATCAGAGGTAAACTGTTCGAATGATATCTCCTTGAAGGCATGGTCCTCCAGGTAATAGTATAAGAAGTAGTCAAAGTCTCCCATTCCCACCCGGTTTTTCAATGCCGAAATGATAAAACTGCCGGTCTGGTTGATCAGTGAGGAGCTAAGTTCTGTATTCCACTGTGCAAATATATCGATCATGTTTCGTTCCTGTAGTGCCAGGTTGGCCCTTTCATGGTCGGTGATCCCTCCTGTAAAGCCCTGTCTGGGCGAGACTTCAAACCCATCTTTCAGGTAGAGTTCCATCATGGAGTTAAAGACCGGGTACTGCTTCGAACTAATTCCTGTCACATAGCTGTAGTAGAGTGGAAAGACACAATAGGGATTCTTTGTATAGTTGGAACCACCCTGAAAAGTAATCAGTTCCTCTCCACCCTCTCCGCCGCCGCGAAATCCCCTGGATCTGGTTGTTGTACCCGACCGGAAGAAGGTATTTTGTAGCAGACGTTTGAATTGTTCCGTCTCTCTCTCCCGGGGACTTCGCTGATTTTCCCGGTCTCTGTCACGACGTTCTGCAGCCTTTTTGTAACGTTCAAAATCCAGTGTATTGATCCCTGCCCCTTTTTCCGGTAACAGGATTAATTCAGGAAGTATATTATCTACGGTTTGAATGTACGGGCGCTCATAAGCATGATACTGGATGGGAACCTCTACCAGGTTGATCCGTTCAAAGGGATAATAAAGATCCAGCTCATCCAACTCATAATTGTCCTTGGCCTCCTTGATCAATACGCCCAGTGTATCAGTAATATTTGTGAAATATTCTGAGAAGAAATCGTGACCGGGTTTTGAGTACAGGTTGTATTGTACTCCATCAATTTCCATGCTTTTCATCTCCAGTGGTCCAATCACCAATGGAAGGGAATTCAGATCATTTTCAGGAACGAATTTGACCTCCTCCTCCGTTTGAGTCATTTTCCCCGGGGCAATGGCCGTTAAACCTTCACCCGGATTAACGGTCAGGCTAAACCGAACAAAATCCATCTCTTGCGGCTGAAATGTTTTCATGTTGAAGCCTACACCAGCCAGAGGATACCAGAGCAGTTCTGGTGTTAAAAGTATGTAGTTCTCGTGGACAATCCCCGGCTCTTTATTTAATGGTGCTACCTGGATTCGTTTAAGTGCTTCCACCTGCTCCCTGGGAATATCAAGATAGGCAACCGACTCAATAGGTTTTCCATGATAGAAGAAAGTAAACCGGCTCCCTCTACCCGGGGCCAGACTCTTCTCCGGTACGATCCGGATAATTTGTTTTATCCTGAGATAATCAACCTGACCCTCCCTGCCGGTAATGCTGTCAATGACAAATCCCGGGTTTAATGAGAAAATAAGCGTGTCCAGTGGCTGGGTGTGCGGATTCCTTACCCGGAGCTCTGAAATCACCTCCAGCTTGCTGCCCTGTTGTATTACATGCAGATCATTGGCAACGATATCCACCACATCCTTACTGGCATACCGGTTATTCAGCTCAAGAAATTCGGCTCGTTGCATGGCCTGCTCTTTGAAAATGGAAAAATACCGGGTTCCCAATGCGGCTCCTCCAAACAGAAACAGGAGAAATGCGATCAGGTTAATAATATTCCACCTTCCTGTCTGGGGCAATCTGTTCAGGAATCGTATGGTGGCGAATATAAAACCTATTCCAAGAGCCAGGTAAGCCAGCCGGTGCAGAATGATCCGGTCAATTTCAGCAAACTGGATAAAATCGGAATAAACCATGGGCAGGTTAAATGCCATGTAGTCGAGCATTCCGTACGCTTTGTCCTGGAAATAGGCAAGTGTAAGTCCGATATAGCCCAGCAAAACCAGGAAGGTGACGGCCTGACTACGGAACAGGATCATCATGAAAAAAGAGAGTCCAAGGATAAATACCAATGTGGGGACAGTGATCAGTAAGGGGTAGTAGAGATATGCTTCCCAAACAACGGGGACATCCTGTCTGATCAGGTTAAAGATCAGCGACATGGCGAGTGCCAGCACTACCAATCCAATAAACAGAACCAGGATCCCAAGGGTTTTCCCCACCACATATTCTCCATTTGTGATGGGTCGTGCGTAGATCACTTCAGTAGTGTCCAGTTTTTTATCCCTTTTCAAAAAATCGGAAGCCAGAAAAACAGCGATCACAGCCTGTGCTACGTTTATAAACAGCACATTAATATAAGGCAGATTTGCTGCTATGGCCCGTGTGGTCCACCTTGCACCACCGTGGTCTCCAAAAAAACCGGTATTGATCCCAAACAGAAAGAACAGTGCCAGCATGGAAAAGATTCTGAAAAACCAGCTTCTGAAAAGTGTCTTGCTTTCATAAGTGGCTATGTTCCATATGTTATGCAGGTTCATTATATATTCCAGTGACTTAATTTATTATCCATGTAATGAACATAAGCGTGCTCCAGGTTGGGTTCGACCCTTTGAGCACTAATACCTGAAGGCTTTTCTCCCACAAACTGCACCTCCCATCCGGTTCCCGATGGAATGGTTGATATGATGGGGAACTCATCCTTCATTTGTTCATATTCCTCCTGACTAACCTCAGTTCTCCATACATATCCTTTCGCCTGGTCAACCAGTTGATCGGGGGTTCCTTCATAGATTAATGCACCTTCATTCAGCAATGCCATCTGGTTACAGGTGCTGGAGATATCCCCAACAATGTGGGTGGATAGGATAATAATCGTATCGCTCCGACCCAGGTCAGAGAGGAGATTCCTGAACCTGATGCGCTCTTCAGGATCCAGTCCTGTTGTAGGTTCGTCCACAATAATGATGGATGGGCGGGCAATCAATGCCTGTGCGATACCCAATCTTCGCTTCATTCCTCCCGACAACTTGTTGGCCATTCGGTTCCTGAATTCGTACAACCCGACACTCTCCAGCATTTCGTCCACCCTCTCCCTGCGCTCCTTTCTGAGATTCATTCCAGCCAGCCTTGCTGCATAATCGAGAAATTCCCAGGAACGAAGTTTTGTGAAAAAGCGGAAATCCTGGGGAAGATAACCCACCATCTTTCTGATCTCCTTTCTGTAGCTATTGATATTCTTTCCGTCGATCAGCACCTCTCCTGAAGTAGGTTTCATCAGTGTAACCAGAATTCGCATGAGCGTTGATTTCCCAGCTCCGTTGGGTCCCAGGAGGCCAAACATACCCTCGGATATGTTCAGATCGATGTTATCCAGGGCTTGAAATCCTCCCGGATATGTCTTGCCTAAATTTTTAATTCTAATTTCCAATGGCAGAGATTATCATCAGTGTCTTTTGTTGAACTTTGACAGAAAGAAAACACATTGGTTTAATACGCTTCAGAAATAACAACTAAATTTAAACCTTTTCCTCCGGTTTTAGTCATATCAGTAATAAGAACAGTAAAACCATTTAAGAAATGAAAAAGTTTTCGAAATTACACGTATTTGGAGTGGCATTTTTAATCTCCATGTTGACATTAACGGTATCTGGACAGGGTGGCGGACAAGGTGGAGGTCCCGGGGCAGGACGAGGTTTTCAGGTGTCTGAGGAAGATATTAAGGAACGTGTGGATAACCTGGGTGAGACCCTGAAGTTTTCGAAAGAACAGCATAAGAAGATCCTTGAATATGAGATGGAGTTCTATAACAAGATGCAGGTAGAACGCCAAAAATATACAGGTGACAGGGAGGCCATGAGGGCCACCATGATGAAAGCCAGGGAAGAGCGCGATAAAAAATATGAAGAGGTGCTTACCAAAGAGCAGATGGCAAAGTTCAAAGAGATCCAGGAGCAACGCCGGAGTGATATGCGCCGTCAGTACCAGGAGAAAAATCCTGAAGGTGATGCCGACCGGCCAGCCAGAGGAAGAGGGCGCAATTAATGGCTTAAAAACATTGGGTCAGAGCGGATCGCCACCATGAGTAATGTTTGCCCTCGAGCTCATCAGTTGAAGGAAAAGGATAATAGAGAAAATTATCCTGATCACCCACGAAAAAACCGTTCTTGATGGTCCTGTATGAGAGTTCGCCTTTGAACTGACGGATCACTGTTTTGGTAAGACGCTCCCCGGAGGATATTAACCTGGAAAGACAATCCCTCAGATGATCCGGATTTGGATAGGGAAGGTCATGAATGGGTGCATCCGGTTGCCTTGCCAGCCTGTTCAGTTTTAATTCAACCAGGAAGATCCTTGGTACCGAGACCGGTTTTCCAGGTTCCGTCAGGAAATTGATGAACTCAGGTGGAGAAAGTTTACTGGCCACCCTGGTTCTGATAGGGTTGAATTGCTGGTACAGATGGATCATATCCCGGTCGTCGGGTTTAAAGGATTTTGGCATCAGTTCCAACACTTTCCCATCATCAGTGACAAGGTACAGATTCTTCATCGCTTCAAGCGGTGTGTTTTCCAGCACCCTGTATATGGATAAAAAGAGAGAACGCTTTGGTTCCCCATCCTCGTAAGGAACAAGTCGTTCATTCATATACTCCAATGGTAGGTTTTTCATCTTTCCGGGGTCTAACTCCATAAAAATGGCCTGTCCACGCAACCTTTTCTTGGTGCCTACCGCAAGATAGGTGCCGAATTCAGAGGGTGGAAGTTGTGATGCTATCAGCGACTCTGGCGCTACTGAAAGGTAAATGAACTGTTTCATGAGGGTTGGATTTAAGGATTTCACTAAATTTACGTCCATATCACCCAAAAGTCAAGCAAACTCATATGTTACATATCTTTAAACTCTATTTGAGGTATGGTGAAACGAACAAAACAGCACCAATCGGGTTATTGTAGAAATAGAACATATTTAGCTTCATCTCTAAAACCAAACTAAATGTCAGTCAGATCAGCAAATGCAAAATGGAATGGTACCCTTAAAGATGGTAACGGTACCATGAACTTCAGTAACTATAGTGGAGCTTACACCTTTGCTTCGCGTTTTGAGGAAGGAAAAGGAACCAATCCTGAAGAGCTTGTGGGAGCTGCTCATGCGGGTTGCTATTCCATGTTTCTCTCTGCACTTATAAGTGGGGAGAATCTGGTTCCCGAAAGTGTCGAGACCAAAGCCAGTGTGCACCTGGGCCGGGATGAAACCGGACCACTGGTTACCACCATTGAATTGACAACCCAGGTCAAGTGTGAGGGCTTGTCACAGGAGAAATTCAACGAACTGGCAGCTGCAGCCAAAGAGAAATGTCCTATCTCCAGGCTGGTAGCAGCAGCTGATGTAAAGCTTTCAGCCACACTTCTTTAATTATACATTTCCAGAGGTTGTCCTGCTTACTCATTGTACAGGACTGAATGCATCTTATTGAGCGTATCAACGGGCATCTTGATGACCTTGCGGTCATATGTCATTAATCCGTTTACTTCACCTTCCACATCTGTGGTTTGTGTATAGACGGCTGCTGATACTCCAATGCTTTTCCACATTTCAACAATCTGGTCAAATTTATATTTGTAGTGCTCCAGGAGTTCCTCGGATGTCTCATATGTCTGGTACCCCCAATTACGCATTTCCGGGTTCCACAAATGTCCTTCCACAGGAAGTCCTATGCCTCCATACTCTCCCACTACCGAGGCTCTGTCCGTACATACCGGAGGAATAGAAACTTCAGTATGGTAGCTGTGAATATCATATATGTCACCACACGAACGCAGGGACCATCCACTGACAGGATTTACCAGTCTGGTGGGATCATAAGCTTTGATCATATCGTTAATTCTGCATGTCTCATACTGTCCCCAGCCCTCGTTGAAAGGTACCCAGATCACAATACTGGGAGCGTTGTAATGGAGATCCATCATGCGCCTTAATTCCCATTCGAACCTGGCTGTCTCTTCAGATCTCCGTGGAGGATCTGGTTGATCCCTTCCCACAAACAATCTGGTGGATCCAGGTGTTTCATTTTCGCCAGGGAATACAACCATCACAGACGGCATATCCTGCCACACCAAAATGCCCAACCGGTCACAATGGTAATACCACCTGTCAGGTTCTACCTTGATGTGCTTACGGATCATGTTGAATCCCATCTTTTTGGTGACTTCAAGGTCATATTTCATGGCATCATCGGAAGGAGGTGTATGCAAACCGTCGGGCCACCATCCCTGGTCAAGGGTCCCGTAATGGAACAATGGTTTGTTGTTCAGAAACAACACCTTGGCACCTTTCACATCACCGAGGCTTATTTTACGCATCCCGAAATAGCTGTTCACCCTGTCGATCTCTTTCCCATCCGGATTTAGAAGAACCAGAATTAGATGATACAGGAATGGGTCTGTGGGAGACCATAGTCGTGGATCTTTTACCTGAAACTCCTTTTCACTTTCTGCAGACATTGTGTGGTTAGACAATTCAATCCCCTCACCGACAATGGATACCCTGATGCTGAAATCAGATGGATTTGCCTGATTGAGCATGGCAGCAATATGCACCGTCCCCTGGTCCACATCGGGAGTAATTTTCACCTCTTTAATATAGGCTGCAGGTGACACTGCCTCCAGCCAAACTGTTTGCCAGATGCCACTTACCGGTGTGTACCAGATGCCATGCTGATTCAACTGTTGTTTCCCGCGGGGCTGTTCACCCAGGCTGGAAGGATCATCCACTGCAACAACAATCTTCTGTGCTCCCTCCTTCTTCAGGTAAGGAGTAATATCGAATGAAAAACGATCATATCCCCCCTGGTGTGATCCCACAAGAGCATCATTGATCCAGAGAGCAGCAGACCAGTCAACAGCCTCAAAATTTATAACAATGCGTTTCTGTTGCCATGAATCAGGCAGGGTGAATTCTCTTCTGTACCATAACCTGTCAGCTGGTAATAATTCCTTTCCCACGCCGGATAAGGCCGATTCAACACAGAATGGAACCAGGATCTGTCCCCCGAATTTTTCCGGTTTTGGGTCCTTTTTTGGCAAGATCACATAATCCCATAACCCATTCAGATTGAGCCAGTCGTCTCGTTGAAACTGAGGTCTTGGATACTCTTGCCAAACTGCATCGGGATCCAGTTTTTCTCCCCACTCTGTCATAATCCTTTCACCAACGGGTTGCCACTCCTGGGCGCTGACCAAGGTTATTACTATTAAAAGGATTGCTGTAATTAGTTGAGATTTCATCATTTACAAGTTATAATGGTGCTTCAAATTGTTCTTCATGAACGACTTTTCCTTCCACATCACAGTGCTGGAATATCAGCAATGCACGCTCTTCGACCCGTGTGACTTTTCCAGTCAGGAATCCACCCTTTACCCGGAGGAAACGGTGCTCAGGTTTTTGATCCGACTGATTCCAACCTCCTGCATGCATATCGGATCCCGGACCACAGCTGAATTCCCAGAGGTTGCTTCCCTCCCAGTGGGACACATATTGCCAGTGCCGGTCTCCCACACACAGGTAAACATTTTCCTGACCATTGACAAAGTCCCTGATCTCATTCCCTTCATGGGTGAAATTCAGGTTGGCGTGATTGTCACGCTTACTTTCACGATCCGGTCCCAGAATTGGGGTAGGTGAAATAATGAGTTTGAATGTAGCATCGGAAGATTCTATGGTACGGAACAGCCACTCCTTCTGCTCCTGGCCCCATATGGTTTTCTCCGGTCCGTCCGGATCAGGATTGGGAGTGCGAAAATTCCTCCCCTCCATGAGCCAGATCTGCAGGTCTTTACCCCACCTGATTGTTTTATAGGGTACGGGGTTGGAGGGGAATTGTTCCTGATCGAAGATTGCCACTCCTCTTTCAAATGAGACAGCTCCATATCGCATACCCCTGTAAACATCATCTCGAAGCAGATCGTGGTCATCTTTTAAAAAATAGGTGGTGACCTCGGTAAAGAACTGTCGTTGAAAAGGAAGCGCGAACAGGCGGTCCCATTTAAAACGCATCAATTCTTCGGTCATGGCCCAGGGATTAAACTTATCGTAGTACTCAGTATCCCCGGTGTGGACATAGAAATCGGGTACGGTAGCAAGCATGGATGGGTAGATTTTGTGTCCATGAGCGGGATCATCCCTGCGGTTGTAATCGTGACCGGTGACGATGCAGAACCTGATCTCATCAATCATCTCTTTGTTCGGAGGAGTAATGAATGTTCCGGTTATGGTATCAGAGATACCTGCCTCTTCACTTTTACGGGCGAAGATCTCCACATGATACCTTGTATTGGCAGTAAGTTCCTCCACTCTCCATTGTTTGGTGTAATTTTTCTCCTGATCAACCTTTTCCCACGCAGTCTCTTTCATCTGACCAGGATCAACCAGGGGATAATATATGAGTTTTACCTCCCCGTTTGCACCGGGACAAGCTCCTTCCATATCAGCCAGTGTAAGACTGTCTGGTATCTGGGCCTGGTGGATTGAATCCCGGTTCCCCAGTTTATCCAGGGTATCATGCTGTTCTCGGGTAAGAGGAATAAACGGTTGCCCGGCAAGATTCATTTCCGGATTCTGAGTCAGTCTTGTCCAGATTACAATGGAATGCTGGTCAGCCCACCCATTATGAAACCCATTTCCAAAGTAAGGACCATCACTGTTTTTCCCGTGAGTGCATGATCCAACCAGGCAGAGAGAGAAGAACCCATAGATCAGCAGCCTAAATAATAAGTTATTTATATTATAATTTCGCATTACTGAGATGATATTTTGGTTATTACTATATATATTAAGTAATATAAATCATATAATATATTATTACCTAAATTAGATTATATATATCATTATAAGCTATACGAATTATATCCATTTTGGCACATCGGGAGCACTATAACTGTTCATTTTAGAAAGCAGTTCGCCGACATCTTCACTGATAAGTACCATTTCCTTGTTGATCTGGTTGAGGAATCCTTCGTCGACCATGGTTTCAATGGCACTCATAATATTGGAGAAAAACCCATTGACATTCAGTAACCCCACAGGTTTCTGGTGAAGCCCAAGCTGACCCCAGGTGAGCATCTCAAACATTTCATCCAGTGTTCCGAATCCTCCTGGCATTGCAATAACGCCATCACTCATTTTATCAATCAGGGCTTTTCGTTCGTGCATCGACTCAACACGGAATATTTCGGTAAGATTGTCATGTGCCACCTCCCTGGTTTGAAGGAAACCCGGGATCACCCCGGTAACGTGACCTCCAGCTTCGAGGGCTGCATCGGCGATGACTCCCATAAGCCCCACTTTTCCCCCACCATATATGAGCTGTATCTTCTGTTTGGCCAATGTTCTTCCAAGTACTCCTGCCATCTCTCTGTAAATTCCATTGTTCCCTGAACTGGAACCACAAAACACTGCAATAGACTTCATCCGATTAAGATAGGGATTAATCGCCTATTGCAAAAACTAAAAAAAATAGCTGTCCCGGACACTTTGATCCGGAACAGCTATCCTCGCTAATATTAAACCAAAACTATACGATGGGTGAAGGATGATTTTTCAAAACAGCTGTGAACTCCTCATATTCATCAGAGGATAGTTCATAGTTTTTCAGCTCACCTTTGAAATATTTCTCGTATCCAACCAGGTCCATCAAGCCATGTCCACTGAAGTTGAAGAGAATCACCTTCTCTTTGGCTTCCTCTTTGGCTTTCTTTGCCTCTCTGATAGCCGATGCTACGGCATGGGTGGTTTCAGGTGCAGGAATGATCCCTTCGGTACGTGCAAACAGCACGCCGGCTTCATAACACTCCAGCTGGTGCAGCGCCTGGGGGGTGGCAAGGCCCTGGTTTACTGCATGACTCACAAGAGGTGACATTCCATGGTAGCGTAATCCTCCGGCATGAATGGGTGGTGGAATAAATCCGTGACCCAGTGAGTTCATGGCCAGCAAGGGGGTCATTTTTGCAAGGTCGCCATGATCGTAGGCAAAAGGAGCTTTTGTTAGTGTTGGACAACTGGCTGGTTCAACAGGAATAATATCTATATCAGCACCATTGATCTTATCCAACATAAAGGGAAAACTGATCCCTGCAAAATTACTTCCGCCACCTGCACAACCAATCACCACATCGGGTAGCTTCTCATTGATTTTCTCAAGCTGTTTCTTAGCTTCAAGACCGATAATGGTTTGATGCAGCATCACATGGTTCAGAACACTGCCCAGTGAATATCGTGTCTCTCCGGTTGGATCGGTAACGGCCGCTTCCACAGCTTCACTGATGGCAATCCCTAGGCTACCCGGAGTGTCGGGATGTTCAGCCAATACGTTTCGCCCTGCCTGGGTCTCTTCACTGGGGCTTGCAATACATTTACCACCCCAGGCTTCCATCATAGATTTTCTGAATGGCTTCTGGTCAAAGCTCACCCGTACCATGAATACTTTGCATTCAAGACCTACCAGCGAACATGCAAAAGAGAGGGCACTCCCCCACTGCCCGGCTCCTGTCTCTGTGGTTAGTTTCTTGATGCCAAATTCCTTGTTATAGTATGCCTGTGCAACGGCTGTGTTGGGTTTATGGCTGCCTGCAGGCGATACACTTTCATTTTTATAATAGATCCTGGCAGGTGTCCCCAGCGCCTCCTCAAGTGCGTATGCCCTTACCAGGGGAGCCGGGCGCCACATATTAAGCATCTCCTGAACTTTCTCAGGAATATCGATCCAGCGCTCGGAACTCACCTCCTGTTCGATAAGATTCATTGGAAATACGGGTGCCAGCATCTCCGGACCAATGGGATTCCCATCGGGCCCCAGGGGTGGATTCAGCGTACCAGGAAGATCTGCAGCAATGTTATACCACTGTTTTGGCATCTCATGCTCATCGAGGAATACTTTTTTCACTTTGCTCATGCTTTTCAGTTTTATGGGTGTAGTAATGCAAAAAAAAACGGGGCAGTTATTTAACATGCCCCGTGTTGGTTTAAATATAGTTGATCATTACAAGTCAATCATTGCCCACGAAGCATGTTGGAGGGAGTGCCACCAATGCCATCGCCAGCTATTTGTATCAGTGTAATGAGTCATTATTTATCTATATTATTTCCGAAAATAGACATTATTTTTCAATGTCCAATCCTCATCACTGTTTTTTCTTAGTTGGCACTCCTCTATTTCAGGGGGATATCCCTGACACAACGCACATAATTGTAGACATATCGTACATCGCCCTGCGGACCCCAATAAGATGGGTAATCGCCTGGATCACCAGACTTGGGATCACTTCTTTGAGCTCCTGCACCGTGGAGATCCATTAACTGATCCTGCATCCATCCCTGAGCTTCGCCAAATGCAATATATACCGCTGCGCTTTCAGGGTCCGGTCCATCCAGATGCGTGGTTCCTGTCCAGTAGTAAGGATATTGCCCACCATTGCCCTCAGGATCATCAATCTCGGTGCAGTAGAACATGGGGTCAATGGCTGGAGATCCTGTGATATCCGGTGCTCTGGAATAATCAACAATGCTCTGCATCTCCTTTGCATTGGGAAGTCTCCAATCCGAATGCCCGGCATGTTCAAGTGTTTCCGCATAAGCCAGAGCCTCTTCCCAATCCCTGGGAGTACCATCATCGGCTTGCTGCCACATGAGTCCGGTTGCCAGGTCTGAGATGGTGCCATCGCTATGATCAATGAAATCGTTGAACCCATAGGATGGATTACCCCTTACCATTCGGAAATACATTTCGTTGGGCTGGGATGTACCGGGAATGAATTTTGGGTAGCCTTTGATCCTTCCGTCAACGAAATTGACACCAAATACAGTTTCATCATTGTTCATCGTTGTTCCCACATATTCAGTGGCAGACCAGGTTTGGGCATCGATATAGCGTTCACCCGATGTTGTATCGCCCCAGGGCTGGATAAAGTAATCACTATTAATGAAAAGAATGGAAGAGGCTGGAGTGCCACCATTCTTCCCGGTAAACCGGATCAGTGAGTAAAGCTCCTTTGCGGTTGGAAGCCTCCAGTCTGTATAACCTCCCAGGTTCATTTTTGGCACAGAAGATTTGGCTATCTTAAATGAGGCCTTCACCCCCATCTCCTGCTGCCACATCAAACCCGTTATCTTATCGGTGACTGTTCCATCCCCGTTATCTTCATAAGCCGCATTAAATCCTCTGTAATTTCCATCCTGTCCGTAAAAGGGATCTCCCAAAGAAGGTTTATCAATCTTCTGGAAATTATTGTAGCACGCGGTAACTCCTGTCTCAACAATGCGATAGGTAAATGTTGGAACAGCTTCTTCTTCCTCCTCATTTTCTGTCTCTTTCCCGGGATCATCGATCTCACAGGCTGTCAGCATACTCATCAGGACAATGGTTACAATTGGAATGAAAAGTTTCATTAATTAGGGTCTCTTATTTAGTAAACCGGAGTTCTCCAGGGTTCGGCAGGTTCAAATTTACTGGCCGAAGCCCACTTGATCCCACGCTTCATGATCTCAAAAGCTTCCGGAACCTCAAAATCTTTCATCACATGTCCCAGTGAAGAGTAGAAAACCCTTCCCCTTCCATGCATCTTTTTCCAGACCACCGGCATGGTGCAACCATCTATCCAATTGGCATGATCAGCATTAAAGGTAGTAGTAGCCAACACTTTCATATTTGGATCCACATGCAAATAATACTGCTCACTATGCATATTAAATTCACCCAATCCGCTGGTTACCGGGTCCTCCTGGTCAATCACCTGAACGCTGTAATCGATTACCCCACCGGGATGGGCCACCCATTGTCCACCTGTCATAAACTGATAACCCACATTTTGCCTGAAAGAATCACAGAGGCCTCCATGCCATCCAGCAAGTCCTACACCTCTGCTCACTGCATTCAGCAACCCTTTTTCCTGTTCCCTGGTAATCTCAGCCATGGTAAATACCTGAATGACCAGGTCCACTCCTTTCATATACTCCTCATCAGCGTATGGATCCAGAGAAGTAAAGAGATCTACCAATGCTCCCTCACTCTCCAGCCAGGGTTTGAACAGCGCCACAGATTGTTCAGGTTCATGACCCTTCCATCCACCATAGGTGTAAAGTATCTTTCTTCCTTTTAGAGAAGGCAACAGTGAGTTCACATCCAAAGGAGTGTTTTTTTGATGATCCCTGGCTTGCAATCCCAGAGAGGTTCCCATGGCAGCAACTGCTGAACTGGCCAGGAACCTGCGACGGTTGAGCTTCATTGTTTTCATTGGATGATTATTTATTGTGAAGCAATTTAATATAAATCACAAAAAAACCCCTCGCCAGGGCGAAGGGTTAAGATTAATACAAAATGCCCTGGTCAACTATATAAGTTTGACATTCACTGCATTTAATCCTTTTCGTCCTTCTGTAAGCTCGAAAGTTACATCATCATCTTCCTTGATCTTATCGATCAGGCCTGATACGTGGACAAAATACTCTTCGTCAGATTCGACGTCTTTGATAAATCCGTATCCTTTGGACTCATTAAAGAATTTTACTTTACCTTCTTTCATTGTTTAGATTGAAAATTAATAACAGTGCAAAAGTAATACTTTTTAACACCAAATGCACAAATAGTTCAAGAACATTTCATTTTTTACCGTGGAATGATGAAAAAAAAGACAGCAAAAAAATGAGAAACAGTACCGGCAATCACCAGTAAATGCCACACCAGATGGTGATATGGGAACTTGACCATCTTGAAGAAAACAATACCAAAGGTGTAGCAGAGTCCTCCGATCAGAATCCAAAGGCTGCCCATTGGAGGCAGAGAATTCATGACCGGAACAATGGCAATCAGGATGATCCAGCCCATAATTGCATAAGAAATCACATAAAATATATTTACCCCTGAATTAAAATTTCCCGGACGGGTCAGAATCAGGGTGGTCCCAATAATGGCAAAACCCCATTCGATTCCGAATATCACCCATCCAAAAGCTCCGTTTAAAGTAATCAGCGCAATGGGCGTATAGGTACCGGCGATCAGAATGTATATGGCGATCCTGTCAAAATTAAAGAAGAAGTCCTTTGACTTCCCCATGGGCAAGATGTGTGTTAATGTGGATGAGAAGTATAGTATAATCATTGAGGTGCCGAATACGGTTGTACTTACAATGTGCCATCCATTTCCATGAGCTGCAGACTGGTATACCATCAATACTAATCCTGCAATAGCCAACATTGCCCCTGCCAGATGTGAAATGGCATTGGCCAGCTCCTCGTTCCTTGAAAATTTCTTATTTATTTCCATTAAAATTCTTTTCTCCAAAATTAGTCAGGTGATCCTAATGGTGTCTATTTGACCATCCCCAAATGGACAATTTCACCCCAAAATAAGTATATTTGTCTCAGTTATTATCGGAAGAAGTCCATTTCTGCTCCATGAAGAGAATTCTCCTCTATATACTCCTTTTTTTCATTACCCTTTGTACTTCATACGCACAGGGTTCAAAGAAGGATAGTTTAATTGCCCAAACCAAATTACTTTCTGGAGATAAACTGGCCCGGACCTATTACGATTTATCTGTAGAACTAAAGGATACCGAGACCGACAGTGCACTTCATTTTGCAAACCAGGCTGAACTGCTACTCCAGAAAGGTGATACGGAAAACCTGCTTCCCCGACTGTATAAAAATAAGGGAGATATCTATGAAAACAAGCTGGTTACTGACCGTAGCCTGTTTTACTACACCAAAGCGTATGATGAATTTATCAAATTGGAGAACCATGAAGAGATTGGTGAGTGTGCTCTGAATATGGGAAATATCTATTACGTAATGGCTGATTATGGAGAAGCGTATTACTATTTTATGCATAGCCTGAATGCATATGAACGGGTGGGCAACCGATTAGGAATTGCTATGATGCAGAATAATCTGGGAGCTGTGGCCCATGATATGGGCAAACTCTCAGAAGCAGAAATGCATTATGTAAATGCTTTCGAGATTTATAGTGAGCTAAATCTGGATACTGATGTTTGCGCGGCGCTTAACAACATCGGTTTAATCCTTTATGACCGGCAAAAGTATGATTCAGCCCTTGTCTATTTCAATGAGGTCCTGGATCAGTTACCTCCTGATTCTCTGGCTTCCAACACCTATCGATATATATTGTCCAGCGTCTATAACAATATCGCCCTTGCATATATTGATCTGTACGAATACCAGATGGCTCTTGAGTATTTACAAAAGGGCCTGGCACTGGCGCAAGAAATAGAGGATCAATATGTTATTGGTTCTGTTTACAACAATCTTGGTTCTCTTTACGGAAAAATGAACCAGCAAGAGTCAGCGCTCTATTACCTACATCGAGCACTCAAGATCGCCCAATCGAGGGGATTCAAACACCTTGAATTGGAGACTTTTGATGAGCTGGCCCGTTTACATGCCGGAATTGGAAGTTATGCTTCAGCATATAACTGGTTGCTTAGGTACGATACAGTATACAAGGCCCTTTTTAACGAGAAACAATCACAACAGATTGCGCAGTTACGTGCCCGTTATGAACAGGAGATACAGGATCAGGAGATCGAGCAACTACAATCTGAATCACAGGTGCAGAAAATGCTTAACAAGGTTTTCATCATCTTTATCGTGGTCATTGTCTCCCTGGTTATTGTCATTGCCGTTAATCTCCGTTCGAAGAAGAGGACCAATCAAATGTTGGCAGAACGAAATCTTCAGATCTCAAACACCCTGCAAAAGCTGAGTGAATCGGAACTGGAACTTCAGAAATTGAATAAATCAAAAGACAGGATATTTTCTGTGGTGGCCCATGACCTTCGAAATCCTGTTGCGGCTGTCACAGGTTTTTCTGAACTTCTTTATGATAATTTTGAACAGTTTCCGGAGGAGACTCAGAAAGAGTATCTGTTGCAGATCTTACAGGGTACACAGCGCATTCAAAATCTACTTGAGAACCTACTTATTTGGGCACGCTCCCAGATGAAAGCCGTAAAATATGAACCTGGAGTCCTGAAGATTAGAAGTGTGGTTGATGAGTGTGCGAGAGAATTAAAAGCCAATCTTGATCATAAAAAGATTGAGTGTCAGGTTCAAATTGACCATAAATATATTGTGTTTGCTGATAAAGCCATGATTCACACCGTCTTTAGGAACTTGATTATGAATGCAATAAAGTTCAGCTTTCCGGGGGGAAAGGTGAGGATTACATCTGAAAATGGTGCAGAGATGTGCAGTGTGAGTGTTTCTGACGATGGGATTGGAATTCAGCCAGAGATCCAGGAGAAGCTCTTTGATTCCAATGAGGTGGTATCCACTCCAGGCACCACTGGTGAATCGGGATCCGGACTTGGCCTTGTTATCTGCAAAGAGTTCCTGGAGAGGAATAAAGGAACCATAGGGGTTGAAAGCGAACCTGGCAATGGCTCTTCCTTTGTGGTTCGTTTACCAATTAATGGTGTAGAATAGTATTACTTCAACCTCTCCCTGAAAACTTTTTCGAATTTTTCCACTTTAGGCTGGATCACCACACGGCAGTAACCCTGGTTCGGGTTATTTTCAAAATACTCCTGGTGATAACCTTCTGCTTGAAAGAAGATTTTAAAAGGCTCTACCCGGGTTACGATGGGATCTTTCCATATCCCGGCACTGTTCAGTTCTGTAATTGCCTTCTCAGCCTCTTCCTGCTGATGGTCATTATGATACAACACAATGGAGCGATACTGGGTACCCATATCGGCTCCCTGTCTGTTGAGGGTTGTTGGATCGTGTGTTTTGAAAAATATTTCGAGCAATTCGGTGTAGCTTACCTGTTCTGGATCAAAGCTGATCTGGGTTACCTCGGCATGACCCGTAGTTCCGCTGGTGACCTGTTTATAGGAAGGATGGTCTACATGACCACCAGAATAGCCCGAAATAACTGAATGAACACCGGTTACACGCTCAAATATTGCTTCAACACACCAGAAACAACCGCCACCAAAAGTTGCCAGTTCTGTTTTCTCTTTCATATCCGTATTACCAATAGATGTAAGGGTGAATTTCAAAATCACAAATATAGTGAATGTGTATCTTCTCATCGCCTGTTCCGTTATAAAGTATCTCTTATTATAACCGGAAGCAGTCACTATTGTTTGAGGGTGGGTTTCATCGGTTTTTCGTTGTAACTTTAGGTCATGCAGCTGGCTTCCCATTTTAAAATCAGAGAGAATATGTCGGTTCAGTGCCTGCTTTGTCCTCACCAGTGCATACTGGACACTGATCGGTATGGAAAGTGCAATACACGTGTGAACAGAAATGGAGAATTGATCACCGAGAACTATGGGATCCTTTCGGCGATCTCTACAGATCCGGTGGAGAAAAAACCATTGTATCACTTTTACCCGGGAAGATCCATCCTCTCAATTGGCAGTTTTGGCTGCAACCTTTCTTGTGATTTTTGTCAGAACTGTGAAATTTCCCAAATTGACCCGCACATCTTATCTCATTATCCTTCAAGGGAACCGGAAGAGATTGTAAATAAAGCGCTCCTGCATCAGGATAACATCGGGCTGGCCTATACCTATAATGAGCCTACCATCTATTATGAATACATGTTCAAATGTGCTGTTCTGATCAAAGAGCAGCAGCAGAACAATGTAATGGTGACCAACGGGTATATGAATGGAGCACCGCTGGAGGCGATCCTTCCCTACATGGATGCATTCAATGTAGACCTAAAATCATTTCGCAACGATTTTTACCAGAAACGGTCAGGTGCAACACTCCAACCTGTACTGGAGACCATAAGCAGGATCGCAAAATCTAAGAGTCACCTTGAACTTACTTTTCTGATCATTCCGGGTTTTAACGATTCGGAAAATGAATGGAACGATATGATCAACTGGATTACAGAGAATTGTGGGGAAGATACCATCCTGCATGTGAGTCGCTATTTCCCCCGGTTTAAACTCAATCAACCACCTACCCCACTTTCAACCATCCAGCGATTCATGAATTTGGCCAATGGGCGGATCAGGTATATATATCCAGGAAACACGCCCCAACTGGAAAGTCATACGCTCTGTCCTGGTTGCGGGACTACACTTATTAAACGTGACCTTTATCATGCTACTGTCACAGGTATCGGAGATGAAGGGAAATGCCATCAGTGTAAATTGCAGATCAATGGAATCTTTTAAAAAGCAGAATCATGAAAATTCGAAATGCAGTAGTGGAGGGCCGATTCTATCCATCGACAAAAAACAGGATATTTGAACAGATCCGGAAAATTGAAGCATCAAACCGATATCCGCTGAAAGAGTTGTTCCCTGTGAAGGTTTTTGGAGCGGTACTGCCACATGCCGGACATATCTATTCAGGTTATCAAACCATTCCGTTTTTTAATTTGATCAATAGACTTGAGATAGCACCAGAGACTTTTATTATTGTTCATCCAAATCATTCGGGAGCTGGTCTTTCCCTGGCCATTGATGATGCTGAGGTATGGCGTAACTCCATTGGAGAGGTTCCTCTGGACCGGGAATTTGCAGTGGCAATGGATCTCCCTTTCGATCGCATGGCCCATGCCAAAGAACATTCGGCAGAGGTGATCATTCCTTTTTTACAGTACTATCTTTCAGAGCACCATTTTTCCATATTACCTATCAGCATGAAGGACCAGAGTTTTCCAAATGCATCACTTGTGGCTCAACGGATCAGGCAGGCAATTGAAGTAACTGGCCGTAAAATCATGGTCATCGCATCCTGTGATTTTTCACATTTTTTATCTCCGCAGGAGGGTCAGCAAAAGGACCAGCAGGTAATTGACAACATACTACTCAGGGACACAAAAGGAGTTGAACTAGCAGTGACAAAGCACCATGTGTCTGTGTGTGGTTATGGCCCCATCATGACACTGATGGAATACGCCAATACACTATCCTCAGATTACAGAGTGCAGATTCTGGCAAGGGGACATTCTGGAGAAGCAGTTCCATCCCGCGAAGTGGTTGATTATATTTCAATGATCATGTACCAATGATCCTTACAATAGCTGATAAGAGATTAATGCTTTCACTGGCCCGGATTGCCATCATGAATCGAATTGCTCCCGGAAACAGCCAGTTGAGCATTCTTCCCGAGCCTACTGATTCAGTTCAATTGAATTGTGGAGCCTTCGTTTCGCTCTATATAGAAGGAGATCTCAGAGGTTGTATCGGAACTTTTTCTGAAGAGGATACACTTTATAAGAATGTGAAAAAAATGGCTGAGTCTGCGGCTACTTCAGATTCCCGGTTCACTCCTGTTGAATTTTATGAACTGGATAAGATGAAGATCGAGATTAGCGTTCTATCACCCAGGGAGAGAATTTATGATAAAGAAGAAATTATCCTGGGAAAGCATGGCATATATATGGAGAAGGGATCGAATCGGGGAACTCTGCTGCCACAGGTAGCCATTAGTCAGAATTGGTCGGTGGATGAATTCCTGGAAAACTGTGCAAAATATAAAGCTGGCATTGGATGTGACGGGTGGCATACTGCTGATCTCTACATATACGAAGCTTTTGTATTTAACTCTGCGTAGATCCATTCCGATTGTTAAATAATCTTAAATAATACGAAATCATTCGTATGTAATTTGACAATACCATTTCGTTGGTATATATTTACTACGAAACAATTCGTATAATGATGTTGAAACCCACCGAATCGGAACTTGAAATCATGCAAACTCTTTGGGAATGCGGACCATTAACTGTCCGTCAGGTAAATGATCTGCTTAATCAACAGCGCAGGGTTGGCTATACCACAACACTCAAGATGATGCAGATTATGACAGATAAGGGACTGCTCACAAGAGACACTGATCATCGCTCGCATGTATACACTCCTACCCTGAAATCTGAAGAGGTGCAATCGACCATTCTGGATCATGTACTGAAAACTGTTTTTAAGGGAAGCCGCTCAAGTCTGGTGATGCAGGCACTTGGAAACCATTCTGCCACAAATGAGGAGATGGAAGAGATCCGGGAACTTATTGAAAAAATGAAAGAGAAAGAAGATGGAATTCTTTGAAGCATCGGGTAACTGGGTCGTAACACTGGGTAAAACCCTGGTACATAGTTTATGGATTGGCCTTTTGCTCCTTTCAATCCTGAAAATAATCCTTCAGCTCATACCAGGTAAATATTCGAATATAAGATACCGCATTGCCACGGTTTCTCTTCTTATATTCCTAGGCGCTGTGGTCACTCTTTTCCTGCATTTGTTTGATCCCTTGAAGTCTCAAACAAATGCAATTCATGTTACACAGAAACTAACTCACCTGATCCCTGTCATTCAAGATTTAAGCAATAACATTGGCAGATCTCCTGTAGAAATAATATCTACCCTTTGCAGCTATATCTATTCTGCCGGGGTCCTTATCATGCTGATCCGTTCAATCATCTCCCTCAGGCAGATCCGTGGATTGAAAAGAAGCGGGCTCCCAATTCGTGGTGAATGGTATGATCGCTTCATTCAGATTAAGTTCAGCATATTGCCTCATAGAAAAGTATCCCTTTTGGAATCTGACAGGATAGAAGTGCCTTCAGTGATTGGATTGCTTAAGCCTGCAATCCTGGTACCTGCAGGAATGTTTACCCATCTTTCGCCAGACCAGGTAGAAACCATACTCATGCATGAACTGTACCATCTGAGGCGGCTTGATTTCCTGGTGAATCTGATACAGCTGGTTGTGGAAGCTCTTTTCTTTTATAATCCTGCTGTGCGAATCATTTCTCAAATGATCCGCACAGAGAGAGAAAATTGCTGCGATGATCGCGTTGTTCTGTCATGTGGAGATCCACTTGCATACGCCCGGGCGCTATTAAAACTAGCTGAGCATCATCCATTGTTTAATACACTGGTACCAGGTGCACTGGGAACAGAGCAATATCAATTGCTCAATAGAATAAAAAGAATCTTAAATCAATCAAACATGAAAACAAATATTCGCGAGAAGTTTGTATCCCTTCTGATTATGGCAGGAGGAATGATCATTCTGCTCACCGTATCCGGATTCAGTTCGGGATTTTCCATTGTAAAGAATCATGATTCCAGAGAGGTGCCGGCTGCCTCCTTTGTAACACCCTTACCGGAGCCACATCCTATTGACTCTCCTCGCGGGATTCAACCGGTGGTTCCTGATACCATTCCAGGTCCGGAGTCAAACCAACCAGAAAAGATTGATGATCCTGAAGTGTTAAGTGAGATGGAACAAGCCTTGAAGGAGTTGGAAGAGATTGATTGGGAGGAGATTAAAAAGGAGATGGAGAATGCCAAACTGGAGGTATTGGAAGAGATTGATTGGGAGGAGATTAAAAAGGAGATGGAGGATGCCAAACTGGAGGTATTGGAAGAGATTGACTGGGAGGAGATTAAAAAGGAGATGGAGGATGCCAAACTGGAGGTATTGGAAGAGATTGACTGGGAGGAGATTAAAAAGGAGATGGAACAAGCCTTGAAAGAGTTGGAGGAGATTGATTGGGAGCAGCTCAAGCAGGAGATTGAGGATGTAAGTAATGATATACAACCTTTAGAGCAGAGGTGAGTGCTAAGAAATCGAGAATATGTGGGAAAATTTGGCATTTAGAATATAACCTCTATATTTGCTCTTGTTAGTATTGGTACAGACTACAACCAGATAGTCACTAACCCTAAAACTGAATCTGTATCTGATGATCCCGGCTCTTTGTGGAGCCGGGATTTTCTTTTTATATTTAACGCGCTGGTATACTGATTATTGACTCGATAAATTGCTTGACGTAAATCATACACTTCCGGTTTTTGGCATTGAATTTGAATTTCAATAACCAAAGATGTTAAACAATAAAAACCGAGAAGTCATGAAAACTAGACAATATACCATCGCAATTCTGATTGCTCTGATTTTCGGTACTTTTACCATTCAGGCACAATCGAATCGTCGCAGTACTCCTCAGGATAAAAAAGAGAAGACACCCGCGACAAGGAGTTATACAAAAAAATCCACACCTCAGAAAGCCCGTACCACACAGCCCGCACGTCAGGCTCAAAAGCAGCAGGTACAGCGTCAGAGAACCACACAGCCCGCACGTCAGGCTCAAAAGCAGCAGGTACAACGTCAGAGAACCACACAGCCCGCTCGTCAGGTTCAAAAGCAGCAGGTACAGCGTCAGAGAACTACGCAGCCCGCTCGTCAGGTTCAAAAGCAGAAGGTACAACGTCAGAGAACCACACATCAGAGTCGGAAACCTGTTAGTATTAGTACTCCTAATAATCCACGCAACTCATACCGAAAGGCCAATTCTAAGGTGCATGTAAGCCATAACCGGACTGGTCATAGCCGGGTTAACAAATATTCCAGAGAGCGTTATTACGGGGGGCGCCATTACCATAATGCATACCCCACAAGGAAAGTGAAAATTCATTATCACCATGATACTTACGTACACAATTATCATGTACTCTACTATCCCACTTATGGCAATATCTATTGGTCCAGGAGCATGTACAGAGATTATCGCAGGTGGTATCCCGAATACCATTGGAGATACAATTACGGGTACCGGATTCAATCCATCTCTGTATTCGATGCCAAATACAACCTGGGAGAAGTAGCCATGGTATACGGAAGGGTTTATGCAACCTGGCACAACAGGGAAACGGATGATTTTCTGCTCTTCTTCGGCGGAGATTACCCATACCAGCAATTTACAGTTGTTCTGCCTGGAAATGTTGCCCGCAGATTCAGTTGGAGGCCGGAACGTTACTTCCTGGGAGAGCACCTTACCGTAACAGGATTGATTACCACCTTTGATGGTAGCCCGGAAATAATTGTGAAGAACAAACGTCAGGTTGGAATTTACTAACCAGCAGATATTCCACAGAAGTCAAGGAGACTGTCTCAAAAGGGACAGTCTCTTTTTCTTTCCTGATTTACCGCCAAGACAGCCTCTGTAGTTTTTATTCTGTTACGATCAATGATACCCGGTCAACCGAGTAGGCCGTAAAGACCCCTCTTGCATCATGATCTATATTGGA
This sequence comes from Bacteroidota bacterium, assembly GCA_039714655.1. Classification (GTDB taxonomy): domain Bacteria; phylum Bacteroidota; class Bacteroidia; order Bacteroidales. Next base: position 23,000 of record JBDLIX010000005.1, on the reverse strand, counting down.
TCTGACATTGGCTGCGGGGCCTGAGAAGAGTGGGTTGTTGCCTTCAATTTCAAGTTGAGCATCGATAATAAAATTGTAATACATTTGCTCAATACTGTTCAATTCAAAGGTGATTGTATCACCAGGCAGTACAGCCTCTTCAGGATCGTCATCAGCAAGTAATCCAACAGGCAAACCATAGATATAAGTTCCATTGAAGAAATCATCCGACTGTATCAAATAGTCAGATAATCTTTTGGTAAGAAGATCTTGATTTCTCCAGAATTTAAAGTTATACCAATCTCTGGAAGGAGGATCATAGGCATACATTAATACCTGATATCCAGATACAAAGGGTGAATGAAAATAGAACAGACGTATGGAGTCGAGTTGGGGTAAGGAAGGCATGGTGCTCTCTGCATGGTATGTTTCATCGGTTCCGTCCCCATCAACATCCACCTGGTTGATGTGAAGCTGGTATTTGGTATGTGGGATCCCTCGAAAAGCCTGTGGAGTAAGGTATAAACCAGGAATGGTATCATGCTCTTCAAGCGTGATCAAATTTTCATTGAATTCAAGTTCAACCCGGGCATCAGATACCCCGGTTGAGGGCACGTTTGAAAAATAATCACTGGATGTGGAGAGCTGGACCTGGTGATGGACCGAGTCCGTTGTAATGGCACCATACACAATCAGGCGATGATAAGTAGAATCGAGTTCTATCTCTATCACCTCCGTACAGGCTCCCAGCCCCACTCCTGCCACCAGCATGAGCCAACTCCAACTATGTTTGATCATTCGCTTCATCAAAATTTAAAATTATAGGTGATGGCTGGTACGATTGAGAAAAGATAGGTCATTTCGGCATAGGTCAGGTCAGGATTTTCGCTGTCCTGTATAAAATTGAGGGTCCATGCATTCTTGCGGGCATAGGCGTTATACACCGAAAAATTCCATTCTCCCTGCCATCTTCTTCCTGGTTTCTTTTTCCCCTCGATGGTAATGGAGAGATCCAACCTGTGATAGTCAGGGAGCCTGAATTCGTTCCTTCCGGTGTAGAGTGGCAATATGTTTCCAAGCACCTCGTATCTGCCTGATGGCAGTGTAAAAGGAATTCCCGTACTGTAAATCCAGTTGGCGCCTATAATAATCCTTTTGGTGAGGTTATAGCTAAATACCAATGCAAGGTCATGGGGTTTTTCATAGGGCGCAGGATAGGGTTTCCCATCATTAATCTCTGGAATATCCCGCATGGTTCTTGAATAGGTATAACTTAACCATCCGGAAAATTTAGATGTTTCGTATTTCACATAGAGCTCAGCCCCATACGAGGTCGCCTCTCCTATTCTGAGTTCTCCCTCCAGCCTTGGATTGAGCAATAACTGGGCATGGTCCCTGAAATCAATTGAATTGGTCATTTTCTTGTAATAGAACTCCAGAGAGGATTCGATCTTATTGTCCAGGAAATTGCGAAAATAACCAAAAGCCAACTGGTCCGAAATCTGGGGTTTAATGTTTGGAGAAGCTGGAAACCAGATATCCAGAGGGGTTCCGGCAGTTGAATTGCTGGCCATTTGTAGATATTGGCGGGTGCGTGAATAACTGGCCTTGAGGGAATTTCTTTCATTCAACAGGTAATTGGCCGCAAACCGTGGTTCCAGGCCATGATACAAGTTATAGATTTCTCCCTTTTCATAGAGGGTTGAGTCAATGACTTCGTATTGGTCATTGTAGGTGAAGAGTGTGGCTTCTCCAATGTTATGAAATGTGGAGTACCTTAGCCCATATCTCATGGAGAACCTCTCTCCAAATTTTGATTCACCTGAAAAATAGAGTCCATTCTCAAGGGCGAAATTGCTTGAAAGCTCCGATTCAATATCGTTCCCTTCTGTGTCCTGGACTTTGATTGAACCAGGGTTTATCACGTGATAATAACCGGACAGCCCATACCGGAAGGTATGTTCAGGAGTGAGATACCAGATGAAGTCACCTTTGATCCCGTAATCATCAAGAAAAGAGAGCCAGTTAAAAAATGGAATTTCACCATCAGGCGTTCCCAGGTCATAGAAATAATGAGAGTTGATCAATGTGAAATTACTGAAAAGCTTCTTGCTGAACAGATGGTTCCACCTCAACGTAAAGGTGCGGTTACCGAAATACATTCCGGCAAAGTCATTGGCGAAAATATCCTTGCCAAAATATCCTGAGAGAAAAATCTTGTTATTATCATTGATGGTATAATTCAACTTTCCATTCAGGTCATAAAAGAAAAGAGAATTGTCCCGCAAAGCCGTGTCCTTGGCCAGAAGCAGAAATATATCAGCATAGGTTCGTCTTGCCGACAGGAGGAAGGAGACTTTTTCTGTAAAGACGGGACCTTCCAACGTAAGTCGGCTGGATATGGTTCCGATCCCACCTGTGGCACTCAGTTGTTTGTTGTTTCCATCCTTCATGCGAATATCAAGCAGTGAGGCCAGTCGACCACCAGAACTGGCCGGAATATCTCCTTTGTAGAGTTTTACATCCTTGATGGCATCGTTATTGAATACAGAAAAGAATCCCATTAAATGAGATGCATTATATACTGTAGCCTCGTCCAGCAGGATCAGATTCTGGTCAGGACTCCCACCCCTGACGCTGAATCCCGAAGAACCCTCACTGGTTACCTGAACACCGGGAAGCAATTGTATGGCCTTGATGATGTCCACTTCACCCAGCAAAGCGGGGATTTTCCGAATGGATTGAATGGGCAACCGGGTGGAACCCGTTTCCAGACGGGTGATGTTGGCATTTCCGGCTTCAGCAATGATGGTTACCTCTTCTAGCTCCTGCCTGGATTCGTCAAGCTCGATATTTAACACCAGATCCGAATCCAGCCTTATAGATCTGGTCTCGGGCAGATAACCAATGAATGAATATTTCAGGGTGTAAAAACCCGGTTCCAGGGAGAGAGAATAATACCCATATGGGTTGGTGATGGTTCCTGCTCCGATTTCCAGGATGGTCACATTGGCACCGATCATCTCCTCTCCGGTTGCAGCATCACGTACATAACCACTGACAGTGACCTTGCCATGACTTTCCATTGCAGTGCAGGAAATACAAATACCGATAAGCAGAACAATATATCGCGATTTCAACATTCAGAATGTATCAATTGAAGTCGCTATAAATGACAAATATCAGACCAATAAGTTGCATTGATCTGATATTTGAAACAAAATGAATAATAACTTAACGTGCAATTACACTGCTAAACAATTTGGCTCATGGCATCTATAAAGGCTTCCACTGAGGCTGTTATGATATCAGTGGATGCAGAGAAACCATAGTAGACCACATTTTTATGTTCTACCTGCATATGCACCTTACCCATATCGTCACTTCCTCGTGTGATGGCCTGAATAAGAAATTCTTGTATCCTCACTTTTTTCTTCAGGATCTCTTTTACTGCATTGATGGCTGCATCGACCGGACCGTTCCCTTCAGCAGTAACAATATGGCATTCTCCATTCCATTCCAATTTTACCGTGGCCACCGGAGTAGTACCCTTTCCACACACTACCTGCAATTTATTGAGGTGAAGATTTCTTTTTATGTCCCGGGCACTTGCACCAGCCAGAACCTTCAGGTCTTCATCAACGATTTCCTTCTTAGAGTCGGCCAGTTTAACAAACTCTTCATAGATGGAATCCAGCGCAGATTTGCTGAAAGAATATCCCAGTTTCTCAAGCCTGTGTTTCAACGCTGCCCTCCCACTTCTGGCTGTGAGGAGTATGGAAGACTCATTGATCCCCACTGTCTTGGGATTGATAATCTCATAGTTCTCCCGCCGTTTCAGTACTCCATCCTGGTGAATGCCGGATGAATGGGCAAAGGCATTCCTTCCAACGATCGCTTTATTGGCTTGAACGGGCATGCGCATCAGTGTGGAAACGAGTCGACTGGTGCGGTAGATTTTCTTCGGATTAATATTGGATATAAGGTTTAGGTGTTTCCTGCTTTTCAGGATCATGGCAATCTCTTCCAATGAAGTGTTGCCTGCTCGCTCACCAATACCATTCACGGTCACCTCCACCTGTCGGGCCCCGTTGATCACCCCACTCATGGTATTGGCTGTGGCCATACCCAGGTCATTGTGACAATGGGTCGAGAGGATGGCTTTATCCATATTAGGCACATGATCCACAAGGTATTTGATCTTCTTGCCATACTCATCGGGCAGGTTATAACCAGTGGTGTCAGGAATATTGATCACAGTCGCACCCGCTTTGATTACAGCTTCTACCACCCTGGCAAGGTATTTATTATCCGAACGACCTGCATCTTCAGCATAAAACTCCACATCTTCAACAAACGACTTGGCATATTTTACCGCTTCCACTGCCCGCTCGACAATTTCATCCGGATTGCTATTAAGCTTGTGGTGGATGTGGTAATAAGATGTACCTATACCTGTATGAATACGAGAACGTTTGGCAAACTTAAGTGATTCGGCAGCCACCTCAATGTCTTTCCTGACTGCCCGGGTAAGACCGCATATTACTGGTTCGGTGACAGCTTTACTGATCTCTACCACTGAATTAAAATCACCCGGACTGGAAATGGGGAATCCGGCTTCAATCACGTCCACTCCCAGCTCCTCCAGTGCGCGTGCAACTTCAATCTTTTCAATGGTATTCAGTTGGCAGCCGGGGACCTGCTCCCCATCCCTGAGGGTAGTGTCAAATATGTATACTCTATCTTTGGCCATGTCTGAGGTTTTTCAATAAGAAGAATTTCAATAACAAAAGAAGTAATATTATATGAAGATTGTGCTATTCAACATATAATAAATTCTCATAAAAGAGATCAAATCGAAGAATTGGAAGAAATTATCTCCAATAAGGCAGTGTCTCATGAACTATAAGGAAGGATCAGGCGAATTCCCTCTTAAGCTGTTCCACCCAGTTTGCCACCCTCTTTTTGTTCATTGATGCCTGGTTTTCAAAGTCAATCGCCAATCCGGAAAACTGCTCACCCCGCAATGCCCTCGAGCTTTCGAATTGATACCCTTCAGTGCTGGTGAATCCCACAAGTGTGGCACCTTGCTCTTCCAGGATTCCGGCCATGATTCCCATGCCATCCAGGAAGTTTTCAGGATATCCTTTCTGATCGCCCAAACCATACAAAGCTATCTTCTTTCCCTGTAGATCAATATCTTCCAGATCAGGAATAAATTCATCCCAGTAATTGGGAAGCTCACCGTCAAACCAGGTGGGTACACCCATGATTATCTGGCTATAGGAGGTGAACAGCTTCCCGGTGAGCTCTTCAGCATTGACGAGCCTGACCTGATCATCCTTGAATGCCTCTTTGAGCATTTCAGCTATTTTCCCGGTTTTCTTTGCATTAAAACTATAGATGATTGCGGTTTTATTCATTCTCTTCCAGTTAGGTCTTAATAATTCAACAGCTCAATGGCTGCCTTCTCGATCCGTTTAATATCTGGCAGGATGGCTGCTTCCAGGATCCTGTTGAATCCTACCGGTGTGAACGTAGAACCTACGCGTTTTACCGGTCCGTCGAGATGTTCAAATGCCAGCTCATTGATCTGGGCTGCCACCTCTCCACCAAAACCTCCAAATGCCTTATCCTCATGAACCATAAGGACTTTACCTGTTTTCTTTACGGTGGTAACAATGGCTTGGGTGTCCAGCGGACTAAGGGACCTTAGATCAAGTACCTCAATGCTGGCTTTTCCTTCCTTGCTCAGTTGATCAGCCAATTCCACACACATGGGAGTGGTATTTCCATAAGTGATGATGCTTAAATCAACTCCTGCTCTTCTGAGTCTTGCTTTACCGAAGGGCACTTCAAAATCGTCGGGGATGGGGGTGGCTGTCTTAGTGGCATTATAGAGTGCTTTGGGCTCAAGGAACAGGGTCACACCCCTTGACCTTATACTGGTCCTGAGCAGGCCGGCAGCATCATCGGCATAACTGGGGTAGACCACCCTGATGCCAGGCAGTGCTGTTAATGATCCTTCGATGGTTTGCGAGTGGTAGAGTCCTCCCCCGATGTATCCTCCCGATGCCAGACGGACGGTAATATTGGGTGAAAACTGTCCCTTGGTACGCCAGTATTCATGCGATGTTTCCACAAACTGCTCCATGGCAGGCCAGAAGTAATCTGCAAATTCAGCTCCTTCGACCACGATGCGCAATTTGTCATTAAAACGACTCATACCGTTTGCTGTGCCCATGATAAAGTCTTCAGCGATCGGTGCATTGAAAACCCTCTCCTTTCCAAATTCCTGCTGCATTCCTTTGGTCACATTGAAGATCCCACCCTTCTCCTTGCTGGCCACATCCTGTCCCCAGATAAAGGTGTCGGGATTGTGCCTGAACTCTGCCTTAAGGGTCTCATTTAATCCTTCGATCAACTTCTTCGAATCCCCTTCCTGGTTGTGAACTCCTTCAGGGTATTTTTCGCTTACATAAGGTTCAGCGATTACAAAATCGTCTATGGATCCTGGATCTGGGTGGGGAGAATTCATTCCGACTTTATGGGCAGCTTTTACAACCTCCTTCGCTTCGTTTTCAAGCAGATTAATCTCCTCTTCTGTAAATCTTTCATACCTGAGCAGCATTCTTCTGTATTTGGCCAAAGGATCATACTCATGCACGTAATTAAGCTCATAATCATCCCGGTAAAGATCATGCCGGTCGGAATTGGAGTGTGAATGAATCCGTACACAGTTGGCCTGGACAATAACAGGGTGTTCATGTTCAACCACATACTCTTTGGCTTCGGTCATGGTATTCATGCTGTCAAATACATCCTTTCCATTGCAATGGAAAATCTTCAGATTCTTGAATCCTGAGAAATTATTGGCCACTTTCCTGTTGGCAGTCTGATCTGCTTTGGGGACTGAAATGCCATAGCCATTGTCCTGAAATACAAATATAACAGGCAGCTTCTCATTGCTGGCACCATTGATCGCCTCGTAAACATACCCTTCAGACACGGAAGATTCGCCCTGTGAGCTAATGGCTACTCCAGGCACCTTATACCTCTTCAAAGCCCTTGCCACTCCAACGGCATGTAATGTGTGATTCCCGGTACAGGAGGAGACATTGTGAACGTTCCATTCGGGTTTGGCAAAGTGGTTGGACATGTGACGTCCTCCACCTGCCACATCAGCATCTTTTGAAATACCGTTCAGAATTAGCTCCTCCGCAGTAACTCCTGCTGAATGTGATGTTAGCATATCCCTGTAATAAGGAAACAGGTGGTCATTCTCCCGGTCAAATATCTGACCTATTGCAAGTTGAATTCCATCATGACCGGCATAGGGTGCATGGTATGACCAGCCGATGGCCTGTTTCAGGTAGTTGGGAGCGCGGTCATCAATGACCCTTCCCACCAGCATTAGCCTGAACCACTTTGCCAGGGTTGCTTTATCTGTTTTCTTTATACTGTATCGCTTCTCTTTTGACATCGCTTGCTAAAGTTTAAAATTACCAGTCTCCGGATCAAATGATTCGATATAATCTCCCAATCGCTTTAGGAATGCTCCACCCAGGGCTCCATCAACGATTCTGTGGTCGTAAGTGAGGGATAACCACATTTTCTGTCTGATTGCAATCACATCCCCTTGATCAGTTTCAAGGACCGCTGGTTTTTTCTTAATGGCCCCTACTGCCAGGATGGCCACTTCAGGCTGATTTATAATGGGTGTTCCGATGTCATTTTTAAAGGTCCCAAAGTTGGTAACTGTAAAAGTCCCTCCACTGATATCCTCCGGAGTAAGCTTATTGCTCCGTGCGGCAACGGCCAACTCATTCATTTTCTTTGTAATCCCTGTGAGATTAAGTGAGTCGGCATCTTTGATGTTAGGTACAATCAGATTATTGTCAGGCAGTGAAACTGCAACTCCAAGGTTGATCCTCTTCTTGATAATGATCTTATCTCCATCAACCGAAGCATTGATTTGCGGGAAATCTCTTAATGCTTTTGTAGTGGCTTCAAGGAACAGCGGCAGAAAGGTAATCTTTACTCCTTCTCTCTTCAGGAATTCATCCTTAACCCTGTTCCTCCAGGAAACTACACCAGTCACATCAACCTCAATCATGTTGGTTACATGGGCAGATATTTGTTTGGACCTGAGCATGTGTTCAGCAATCAATTTCCTGAGCCTGCTCATTTCAATGATTTCATCACCACCCTCAATACCTGGAGAAACAACACCAGGAGCCGATACCGGAGCGGTTTTTGCCGGCTCAGAACTTCCACTGCGATTCTCTATAAACAATAATATATCCCTTTTCTGTACCCTTCCGTTCAGCCCGCTACCTGTAATTCCATCAAGTTCCTCCTGGGAAATCTTCTCTTCCCTGGCAATTTTCCTTACCAATGGTGAATAGAATCGATCTCCAGTGGAGACAACTCTGGCTGCCAAAACTGCCTGATCCTTTACAACCGAAGCTATTTCGGAATCGGCAACCTCCTCTTCTGCTGATGTTGAATCCTCTCCGGCCATATCAATCACAGCAATCACATTACCGACAGCAACTACTTCGTCCTGCTTGAATAGTATTTTTTTTACTACTCCGGCAACAGGGGAGGGAATTTCTGAATCAACTTTATCGGTTGCTATTTCAAGGAGAACATCATCCTCTTCTACCTGATCTCCTGGTTTTACAAACCAGTTTGTAATGGTCGCTTCTTCAATACTCTCACCCATCTTAGGCATGATGATTTCAAAATTCGCCATGTTATTTCGATTGATTGTAGTGTGGTATTACAAATTTCGTTGGTATAACAATGATCCTTAGAAATTGTTTTTAATCCTCCCCTTCGAAGAGGATATCCAGTACCACTGGTTCACCACACGGGCGTTTGTCAACTGTCGGAGGTTTTTTGAAAACGGGATAACTGATGATGGCATCAGGATATCCAAAATGAACCAACATGGCCACTATAGAGAAGATCTTCGGTCCATACGGAATAAGGGTTATCGCGTAATCGTTGCGTAACGGAAGAATTGTATCAATAAGACTCTGGTAGATAGTTTCTCCATTCCGTAAAGGATACGCGATCAAATTGCGAATAGGTGTCTCACTGATTAGTGCATGGTTGTTTACAAATACTTTCTCCACAAACTGTTTCGAAACCGGAGGATCAGCATAAAAGAGGTAGAGCAAATCGGGCTTTACTATGTTAAAGATGCACTCACTTATGTTCTTCTCATGCCCCAATCCCAGGATAAGGGCCGTTTTCTTCTTTTGATTAGACTTTATATCGGTTTTTAGAAATTCCTTAATCCGCTTCACTTTTCTTACCGGGGTAATCTCTTCGTAACAAGCCATGGTATAGACAAACCGAAGATTTGCCGAAACAGATTCATCCTGGTTTTCACTGAACCATCTGAAAAACTCGTAGTACCACCTCTGGGACATACTGGTACAGTCAAAAACAATGCTGATACGCTCCTTTTTTAGATTCTTGAAGATGGAATCAATTTCCGGAACCTTTGTTTCAACCGGAATGATTTCGTATCCCTGTTTCAGATAATAAGCCCGGTTTTCGAGGAAAGAAAACTCTTTTGGGTGATCGGTTCTTGAGAGTGCTATCTTCCGACATTGTTTAGCCTCAAATTGCCTGGCTATGGTTGTACACCTTGTCTCATACCCAAGTGTTGTAATAAAGGTATCCACTTCAATATCAGTTAGTTTAGAAGGCTCGATATGATGAATTGCTGATAGCTCCATGAATCCTCAAGTGAGTATCCCAAATATATAAGGAATATCCAATTCAGCCTTAAAAAATGATCTAAAGTTTTGGATTCGTTGCTGGTATTTCTGTGATGGGATTGGGACTGTCAGATTCCATGGTAAAAAGATCAATTGCCGGCCATTTATTCACTTTGTTCACAGCTCCAAACATCATACCTGAAACATACCTGTGGATCCTGGAATGTTTGTAAGTACTGGTGTTTATCATGACCACCCAATTGAGTCCATCTCTCTGCCTTACTATCAAAGCTGATGACCCTGTCAGGTAACCAGTACGCCACCATGTCCCATATCTATCGCTGCCACGCCATCCGAACAGTCCTTTTCCAGCAATATCCGGGTTTGACATTAAGGCTATTGTTCCGGGTGCAAGAATATCAGGTTGTTCAGAAAAACCGTCAATGGCAGTAAGAAACTTAATCAATTCCGGTGCTGAAGCTACCCATCCGCCTGCAGGTCCCAGTAGCTCAATATTATTTCCACCATAATAGATGGGGACTTTTTCCCCTGAGCCATTCATGGAGTATGCGAGCATTTTACCTGCACTACTGTGATATCTGACTTCATTGGGATACTTCTGATGATAAAAGCTTTTACCGATGTGCATATCATGAATATCCAATGGCTTTAACAGGTTCATTACTACATAATCCTGATAAGGCATTCCACTTTTTCTCTCGATGATCTTTCCAAGGATAACATATCCAAAATTTGAATAACTATAACGGGTCCCCGGGTTATAGTTGAGTCTTCGTGAAAGTGTATATTGCAATATATCATCAAATGCTGCAGGGGCCTTTACATCCATTTTCCGGGCTATGTAAAGTGAGTTAAATACGGGATCCCCAGAGTATCTTGACCAGCCGGAAGTATGATTAAGCAGGTGACGAACAGTGATTTGCTCCAATCGTTTATCACGATACACGCCATATATGGAGTCATTTAAAATACCATATTCACCAAATACTTTTTCGTCCAGGTCCACTGCACCTTCCTCGTAAAGCTTCATGACAGCTACAGCTGTGATTAATTTGGAAACTGAAGCAATTCTAAACAGGTGTCCGGGCTTCACTTCCTCATCTGTTTCGCTGTTTGCAATCCCAAACCCTTTTGCATAAACTAACCGTTCATCCTTGGTGACAGCCAGACTTGCTCCTTGAATTTTCCATTTTTTTATAAATGAATTAACCTGACGGTCGATAACCTCTGTCTCGTCAAAATCGGAGTATTGATTGTCAAGGAGAAGTGAAAATGGCACTTCTTCATTGGTTAGAAGAGAGGGATAGCCTTTATCTGAAAAGGTGAGTGCTATTTCACCAAAAAAGAAGAGAGACAATAAAACTATGAATGCTAAGATTTTTTTCACGTATGATAAATTAATGGATAGAGTATGCTCTAATCCTATGTAAATTTATAGTTAAATCAACTTCGAAGGAAAAAGTTCATTGTCAGGATTTCAACTTCAATTTGTTAAAAGATGCAATAATCAATATACTAGATAGTTAGCATATGTTTTTCATGAGTGCGAATACCCATATAATTACATGTGTATATATCTCTTCGCATAGAATAACGGACTTTGATAGGAAGTTTTTAGACCATTAATAATCTTTCGACGTCGATTAGTCAAAAGGTGAATGAGTGTGAATGTAAAAAAGAATAAAAGTGGGGGAAAGTATAAGGCTGGATTCAATTTACACACTAACTTTTACACTTTCTTCTTGGCACTTTACACTGAGGAGGGGGTGTAAAACACGAATGGGAGCCAAATTTGCATCTGGTTCCCATTCCACTCGTTAGCTACCGTAGTCGCTAAGTCGCGCCAAGTTACTGTTATTATGACCGGAAAACGCGACCGAAGTCCCGAGTTCCCTCTTGCTGCCCGACGAATCGGACAACTTGCATCTTCGCTCTCCGAAGAGAGTGTCTAATGCTCAACTGTTAACAACTTCCGCCGCGTATTCAGGTATACTACGGTTTCAGTTCGAATCTCTGGTGATGCCTTTTACAACACCTCCGGTATCCCAGCCAACAGTCCGATCCGAAGATCGGGAGAATAACATCAATACCTGGTTAGTTATTCGCTTGACTCATATTCACGCATCCGAGTTGCCCCGGCTGCTAATGATTCAACATTTAAAGAACTGAGTGGCCTTTTATCGCTCACTTGATAGAATCAAAAGTATATGCTTTATGCTCTCATTCCAAGAAATCTGGGGTGAAGAATTGAACATTGCATGAACAGGTTTTATTAACAAATAGTTAATAAGATGTTAATCTGAAGAGCTAGATAATTATATGTTAGTCAATTGGAGGATCCTTCATTAGAAATAGAGTGTTGATATCAATCGTTCCCATCTCAAAACAAGGTCCCCGAAACCGGGTGATTGTATGGTTTTATGATATCCGGATTGGATGAAAATATCTCTGCTTTGGATAGTGCAGGAGATACTGTATGTGCATAAAGCTCCTTCTCCTCTATGGGCTGCTGAATGAGCCGGGTCGCTTTGCGAAGGGAAATTTCACCAGTGATCCATTCACTCTCAAATTCCGGCCTGAGGATTACAGGCATTCTCTTTTTGGTATTATGGATATTCGCCATAAGCGGATTTGCTGATGTGGTAATTATGGTAAATGTATGGTAAAATTCTCCACTGTCAGGATCCTTCCACTGGTCATACAGTCCCGCAAAAACAAATGCTTCGTTACTCTTTAATCGGATGTACCAGGGAATCTTAACTCCGTGGAGCAATTGCCATTCAAAAAATCCGTGGGCAATGACCAGACAACGTCCACTGCGCAAGGGCTCTCGAAAGGAGGGTTTTTCGTGGAGGGATTCTGACCTGGCATTGTAGGTGTGTTTCCTGACCTGCATGGCTTTTTCATGGTTTCTTGCCCATTCAGGAATCAACCCCCATTGCATTAACTGTGCACTACCTGGAGCATTTTGTGTAATTACGGGTATAAGGGGATTGCTGAAGGCCCTGTAGAAATAGTTAAAATCAAAATCATACAACGCAGATGTTTCTACTGAGAATCGCTTCTCAATGGCCTTTCTGGTAAGATGAACTTCAATGGTAAAACACATTTTAGTCTAAAGTCGAAAGTCTAAAGTCGAAAGTCTATAAAGTTGAAAGTTAAAAGTTAAAAGATAAACAATTATGAAATGTAATTTGTTAAGTTCTCATATCCGTTTGATAAATGGAACCAAAATCTGAAACACTTCCCTATTTTCCTTTGAGCGTTTTTCTCTTTCCGGGAGAAGATATTCCTCTGCGAATTTTTGAACCCCGGTATAAACAACTTATTGAGGATGCACGCACCACTGGTATCACTTTTGCAATCCCGTTTGTGATTGAACAGGAAGTCCAGGAGTTTGGATGCGAGGTCAGGTTGAAAGATGTAATAGCCGAAAATCCTGGTGGACGGATGGTCATCACGGTAGAATCGCTCGCTATAGTACAAATCGTAAATTTCAGCAAACAACTTGAAGGAAAACTCTACGCAGGCGGAGCCATCAGGCGAATGCCCTGTTCTGATCCCGTAGAAAGCAAGGAGCTTAAGGAACTGATTGCGAATTATGCCGATCACTTTGATAAAGAGTTTCTCAGTAGTTTCGATCGATCAGACATTACCCGCCAGGATGTAATGAAAGCGCTCAATCTCTCCTCCAATGATAAGTATATGTTTGTTTGTATGCCCGATGCAGAACATAAGGAGGGTTATCTGGCTGGTCAGCTCCGTTACCTAAAAATGATCAGGAAACAAGAGACCCAGCTGGGCAATGATTTTGGATTGAATTAGTCCCTCCTACCCTTTTCGGGTATACTCAATTTCAATCGATCAAGGTCCTGTTTCAGACTGGCCACGGTCCTTACAAGCTGATTCTCCGGGATTACAGGTTCCGGGATCTCGTGACTGATGAAGTGTATAAACTTCCAGATCTCCCGTATTTCATTCACAATGATCTCATAAGGCTCATACAACGGATTCAGTGAATAGAGGATGAGCAACCCATCCGAATCTATCCTGTTTTCAATGATTTTGAAAACAATTCCCTCATCCATGGTCAGGACAACACAAGCTTCCCCTGTCTTTAGCTCTTTCCAGTTCTGTATATATTCACCTGTAACCCATGCTTTTTCGGGGATCGGAAGCATGGAATCGCCCTGTAGTTGAAATGTCCTGTATTTCTTCTCCTTTGAAAGAAATGGAAGCTGGAATACCTGCAAATCACTGATGTACTCAGGATCAGCAAATCCATTGGTATATCCTGCCTGAGCCTTCACTGGCACCAACTCAATATTCTCCTGGTTTTCAGTATTAACTGTGGAAGCAAGCACCCGCAGATTCCCACCCTTCAGGAACACATCTTCTCCGTGTTCCAACTGCCGAAGTTGTGTTTCACTCATTTTTGAGAGATCCACTTTCAGCAATGTATCCACTGCTATATAATAGTAGTTTGAGAATACCAGGAGTGCTTCAAGCCCTGGCTGCGCTACCTTGTTCTCATAACCACTCAGGGTAGAACGCTTCATCTGGAGTTGTTCTGCCACTTCATCCTGTGTGCGGTTTTTGCGTCTGCGCAGGAGTTTAATATTCGAATCAAAATACATGATAAAAACTGTGTTTATTGTTGTACAAAATATGATATATGATTATATTGTAATCATATTAATGATTAATAACTAATCAAATATATGAAAAAAAAGTTAATATTAATGTGAGCGCAGCGAATATGACACGAAATATTGTGCATATGGACCTGGATACATTTTTTGTATCTGTGGAGCGGTTGATGAACAGCAAGTTGGAAGGAAAACCTGTGATCATAGGGGGCATGTCGGACCGGGGTGTGGTTTCAAGCTGTAGTTATGAAGCAAGGCAGTTCGGGGTGCATTCGGCCATGCCCATGAAGATGGCACGGTCGCTCTGTAGTGAGGCCATTGTGATCCGGGGGGATATGGATGCCTACAGCCGGTACTCGCGGGTGGTCACCGACATCATTGCTGAAGGAGCCCCCGTGTATGAAAAAGCTTCCATCGATGAACACTACCTGGATATCACAGGTATGGATCGTTTTTTCGGATGCATGCAATGGACCCATGAATTACGGCAACGCATTATGAAGGAGAGCGGGCTGCCCATCTCCTGTGGCCTTTCGGTAAACAAGACGGTTTCAAAGATTGCTACCGGGGAGGCCAAACCCAACGGAGAGATCGATATTCCGGACCGGCAGGTAAAGGGGTTTCTCTCTCCCCTTTCAATCCGGAAGATCCCCATGATTGGGAACAGGACCTTTCATCTGCTGCGTTCCATGGGAATTTCCACCATTGGTACCCTGGGGCAGATCCCTATGGAGATGATGGAGAGTCTGCTGGGAAAAAATGGTATTGTGATCTGGAAAAAAGCCAATGGCATTGATTCCACTCCTGTTGTTCAGTATTCCGAGAGGAAGTCCATCGGGAGTGAAAGAACCTTTCAGCGGGATACCATGGATGTGGCGGGACTACACGATCTGCTCACCTCCATGGTAGAAAAGCTGGCCTTTCAGTTGCGCAAAGAGGAGAAACTCACCTCCTGTGTCACTGTGAAGATCCGCTATTCAAATTTCGACACCCACACCTTGCAGAAACGGGTTTCCTACACCTCTTTCGACCATGTGTTGATGCCCATTGCCAGGGAACTCTTCGATCGTCTTTACCAGCGGCGCATGCTGATACGGCTGGTGGGAGTCCGGTTTTCCGGACTGATCCGTGGAGTACAGCAACTGAATCTGTTCGAAGATACCTCAGAAATGGTTCACCTCTACCTGGCCGTGGATAAACTGCGCAGGCGCTATGGTTCCGACTCGGTCAAGAGAGCCAGTGGTATACAGCTTCGCGACCTGGAAGAGCGAACTGAGCAGTCACAGCTACAGAAGAGTGTCCCTTCTCCGAAAGATCGACAGCAGATCGACAACCTCAAGAACCGGCGGTTTCGATATTGGTATAGATAAGCATGTATTTAAACAACCATTCATACTATAGCCTGCGATATGGGACCATGGCAGTGGAGACACTGGTGGAAGAAGCAGTGAGGGTGGGCATTGGGGTGTTGGCGCTAACCGATATCAATAACTCCATGGGTATGGTGGATTTTGTGAAGGCCTGCAATGAGCAGGGAATCCATCCCATCGCGGGGATCGAATATCGGAACGGGGACCGTTACCTCTATACGGGTATTGCACGAAATCCCAATGGATTCAAGGAACTGAACGATTTTCTCTCGTACCACAACGAGTCTGGGCTTCCACTGCCAGAACGGGCACCACCACTGGAGGATGTGTGGTTCATCTATGATTTTGAGGATAACCCCTGGCAGCTGCATGAAAAGAAGTTGGGTGGGCGAAAGTTGCGGGACCAGGAGTTGATTGGGGTACGGCCGGGAGAGGTGAACAAAATCCTCACTTCCCGATGGAGTTCAGACCACTCCCGGTTGATTGTACGTCACCCTGTAACTTTTCTCCATCAGAAGGAGCATGCACTGCACCGGCATTTGAGGGCCATAGATCATAACATCCTGTTGAGCCAGCTGAAGCCGCATCAGATGGCGCCGGAGAGCGAGGTGCTGCTGCCACCGGACTTGTTGCGCTGTGCTTATGAAGAGTATCCCGAGATATGGAGGAGGAGTGAGCATTTGATGAATGATTGCTGGATGGGGTTTGATTTCACCACAGTGAAGAACAAAAAGAGCTTCACCGGGACACTGCACGACGATAAGATCCTGCTGGAGAAACTGGCTATGGAAGGGATGGAGTATCGTTATGGGCAGAGGAACCGAGAGGCACTGAAACGGATCAGACATGAGCTGGAAATTATCGACCGGCTGGGCTTTTCCTCCTACTTCCTGATCACCTGGGATGTGATCAGATACTCAATGTCGCGCGGGTTCTATCATGTGGGAAGGGGCAGTGGTGCCAACTCCATCGTTGCCTACTGCCTGCGCATTACTGATGTGGACCCCATCGACCTGGACCTCTATTTCGAACGCTTCATCAATCCCAAACGGACCAGTCCACCCGACTTTGATATCGACTTCTCATGGAAGGAACGGGATGAAGTACTGGACTATATTTTTAAAAGATATGGACGGAAACATACGGCACTTATCGGGACTCTGTCCACCTTCAGAGACCGTTCCATTTTCCGTGAACTGGGCAAGGTATATGGTCTGCCCAAAGAGGAGATCGACCTGCTGGTGAAAGAGCCGGAAAGTAAACTAAATGAGAACCATATTACCCGTCGCATCTATGAAGCAGGAAGCCTGTTGATGGATTTCCCCAACCTGAGGAGTATCCATGCAGGAGGGGTGCTTATCTCCGAAGAACCACTTACAGCGTACACGGCGCTTGACATGCCCCCCAAGGGTCTCCCTACCACTCAGTGGGATATGTATGTGGCTGAAACCCTGGGTTTTGAAAAACTGGACATTCTTAGTCAACGTGGCATCGGCCACATAAAAGAGTGTGCCGAGATCATCCAACGCAACAGGGGTATCCGTGTGGATGTACACCGGGTAGATGATTTTAAAAGGGATAAGGTAGTACTGGATCAATTAAAGAGTGGCGAGACCAATGGTTGTTTCTATATTGAGAGTCCAGCCATGCGCGGATTGCTCTCAAAACTGCAGTGCGATAGTTACCGTACCCTTGTGGCAGCCAGTTCCATCATCCGGCCCGGCGTAGCACAATCGGGAATGATGCGTGAGTATATCCACAGGTTTCATTATCCTGGTGATTTTGAATACCTCCACCCCATCATGGAAGAGCAGCTGAAAGAGACCTTCGGGGTGATGGTGTACCAGGAGGATGTAATCAAGGTGTGCCACCATTTTGCCGGACTGGACCTGGCCGATGCCGATGTGCTTCGCCGGGCCATGAGTGGTAAGTATCGGAGCAGGAAGGAGTTTGACCGAATTGCCCAACGGTTCTTTGACAATTGTCACGACCGTGGATATAGCGGTGAGCTGACCCGGGAAGTATGGCGGCAGATCAGCTCATTCGCCGGGTACTCCTTTTCCAAGGCCCATTCTGCATCCTTTGCGGTGGAAAGCTTCCAGTCGCTATACCTGAAAACCCATTTTCCTCTGGAGTTCATGACTGCTGTGATCAATAATTTCGGAGGCTACTACCGCACCTGGGTCTACTTCAATGAAGCCAGGCGCTGGGGTGCCACCATCCACCTCCCCTGTGTAAACAGGAGCGAATATAAAACCTCCATTACCGACAAAGAAATTTTCATCGGTTTTATCCATCTGCAGAACCTGGAGCAACAGATTGCCGGGATGATCATAGATGAAAGATGTGAGCATGGGTTCTATAAAGATCTTGAGGACTTTCTGCAGCGCATACCCATTGGATTGGAACAGGTAATCATCCTGATCAGGATCAATGCGCTTCGTTTTACCGGGAAGGGCAAAAAGGAGTTGTTGTGGGACGCGCACATGATCCTTGGCAACCAGAAGATGAAGGATCCCATGCGTGAGCTCTTCCCCGTGCAAAAGCGAGAATTCAAATTACCACGGCTTGAACAGACCGCCCTTGAAAACAGTTATGATGAGCTGGAGATCCTGGGCTTCTCTGTTACCATTCCTGCTTTTGAATTACTTCAGACCTCTTTCAGGGGCCAGGTGCCAGCCCGTCATCTTCTGCAACATGTGGGGAAAAAAGTTCGTATGCTTGGCAACCTGGTGACCGTCAAACATGTGCGAACCAAGCACAAACAGTGGATGAACTTCGGCACTTTCGTAGACCCCGAAGGTGAATTCTTTGATGTGGTGAACTTCCCTGACTCTCTGAAGCGATATCCATACAAAGGAGAGGGAGTATACCTGATTTTTGGAGAGATCACGGAGGAGTTCGGATTTCCCGGAATAACGGTGGAGAAAATGGCCAAGCTACCCTACAAACCCGACCCCCGGTATTAGTTGAAAGTTAAAAGTTGAAAGTTAAAAGTTGAAAGTGGGAAGTTGAAAGTCAAAAGTTGAAAGTTAATTTTCAAACCTTTTGATGTTCATGACGCCTTTCACTTTCTTAAGCTTTCGGATAAGCCCTTCCAGGTGCTGTGTGTCTTTTACGTACAGGGTAATGCTTCCTTCAAACATCCCGTCATTGGAGTCGATGGAGATCGATCGCATGTTAACCTGCAGGTCCCTTGTGATCACATCGGAAATGTTGCTCACAATGCCAAGGTCATCGACCCCTGTAATTCGTAAAGTAACAGGAAAAAATGCGCCTTTTTCTACCTTGTTCCAGCGGGCTTTTACCACCCGGTAACCATAACGGGAAAGCAACTGCTGGGCATTTGGACAATTCATTCTGTGGATAGATATTCCGGAACTGATGGTTACAAATCCAAAGATGGCATCCCCATGTATGGGATTACAACAGGGTGACAATTTATAATCCACCTGGGCCAGTTGCTCATCAATCACAAGAAAATCACCCGATTCCTGGGTGGTTGGTGATACGATCCTCTCCACTGCTTCTTCCTCAATCTTGGCCGGTCTGTTTTCCACCGGTTTATCACTATCAGAGAGTAGCTCCTTGATTTGAAGAAGATCCACTTTTTCCGTGGCTACATCAAAATAGAGATCGATGGCATCCCTGTATTTAAAATGTTGGATCACCTTTCTGACGCTGCTGTCGTTAAAATCAATCTTCCAGTTTCTGAACCTTCTTTTGAGGATCTCCTTGCCGTGCTCAGACTCCTTCAGTTTTGCCTCCTTCAGGGCCAGCTTGATCTTTCCCTTTGCCTTGGAGGTAACCACAAAGTTCAACCAGTCTAATTTTGGTTTCTGGTTTTTGGAACGAAGCACTTCCACTTTATCTCCATTTTTCAGGTTATAGCGGATAGGTACATTCTTTCCATTCACCTTTGCCCCTACACAGGTAGCACCCACATCGGTATGGATATCAAAAGCGAAATCCAAAACGGTGGCATTCTCCGGGAATTTCTTCAGATCACCGTTGGGCGTAAACACAAAGATCTCCTTACTGAATTGACTCAGTTTCAGATCTTCCATCAGATTGGAAGCTTCCATTTCGGAGCTCTCCAGGGTCTCCCGTACCCGCTGGATCCAATGGTCGATCCCGGCCTGTCCTTTGATCCCTTTGTATTTCCAGTGTGCAGCCAGTCCTTTTTCTGCGATCTCATTCATCCGTTTTGTCCGGATCTGAACTTCTACCCAATCGCCTCCGGGAATAACGACAGTGGTGTGGAGCGACTCGTAACCATTGGACTTTGGAGCCGATATCCAGTCCCGTAGCCGTTCAGGGTTAGGTTGATAATGATCCGTAATAATGGAATAGGCCCGCCAGCAATCGGCCTTCTCTCTCTTCAGTGGAGTGTCGATAATGATTCGAATGGCAAATTTGTCATAAACCTCGTCAAAATCCACCTTTTGTCTCCGCATCTTTCGCCAGATAGAAGATACTGCTTTTGGACGGCCCTTGATATCAACATGGAATCTCTCCTTCTCCAGGTCCTCCCGGATGGGTTGTATGAATTCCCTGATGAACTTGTTTCTTCGTGTTGTCGATGCCCTTAATTTCTCTGTGATTGTTTGATAGGCCTCCTTTTCAAGAATACTCATGGAGATATCCTCCATTTCCGACATCACATTATAAAGACCCAGTCGGTGGGCAAGTGGCGAATAGATGAATTTAGTTTCACATGCAAGGGCGATCTGATCTTTCTCATTGAGTCGTTCTATCTGTCGCATCAAATGCATCCGCTCTGCAATCTTTACCAGAATTACGCGAAAATCAGTGGCCAACGTTAGGATGAGATTTCTCATATTTTCGGCCTGTCCCTGGGTAGTTGAGGTATCCAGGTTACTGATTTTCAATAACTCTTTAACAATTGATGCGGTCCGTTTGCCTAACTTCGATTCTACCTGTTCCAGTGGAATCCGGTTCAATTCCACACAATGTATCACCAGCGCTGCAGATACACCCAAGGCATCCAATCCAAGTTCTTTAATGGTCATTCTGGCCAGCCTTGTGGCATACTCAACATGTTGCATTCCGTAGAGTTGCTGATCTTCTTCACCGCATGCAACCAGGAATTCAAAAGATTTTCTCACCAGCATCATGGATGACTTGTCATACTCGCTGCTGCAAGTACGCAAAAGCCCTCTGAACTGGCTCAGGATCTGCTTTTTAACAGGCTCTGAATATTGATCAATTGTTTCCATGCCCATATGCATGGTAAAAGTAGTTAATTTATACAGGGAATTACAACTTCGAAACTGGATCCCTCATTGGGTTTGCTCTTAATATTGAGTTCTCCATGATGTATGGCAGTGAATTCTCTTACCAGGGTTAATCCTATTCCTGCACCTTTTTCATTTGCAGTTCCACGACGGGTGAATCCACCGTTATTGATGATCTTATTTATCTGTTCTTTATTCAGACCGATTCCCATGTCTGTAACCCTGAGATAGATCCTATCATTCATCATATTCGCACTAATGGTAATGGTGCCACCAGGATTGGAAAACTTGATAGCATTGGAAATCAGGTTTCTGCAGATCGTTTCCATCATGATCCGGTCTAATTTGCATAAGAGAGGCTTTTCTACATTTACTTGTATTGCAAGGCTCTTACTTGCTGCGGTTTCATCAAAAAGTGCAATGCAGTTTAAAATAAGGGACTCCAATTTAACCTCTTCCGGATGGTAATAAGATTCATTCTCTTTAAGCCGTGACCAATGGAGAAGGTTTTCAAGCAGTTCGAGCGAATAGGAGGCCGAATGTTTGAGGTTGCCCAGGAGCTTTTCCCGGTCGATCTCTCCTGTTTTATCTCTTTCAATTTTATGAAGCACTTCAATGGCTGTCAATTGGTTACCAATGGTGCCCCTGAGATCATGCGCAATGATGGACATCAAACGATCTTTTGTCTTATTGAGATTGTCAAGTTTAAGATTTTGTTTTGTGATCACAAGGTTTTTCTCCTCCAACTTTAAGGAAGATTGCTTTAACCTGCGTAGAAAATAGACGACCAGAATCAATCCGGCAGCAAGCAAAAGGGTAATGCCCAGAACTCTGTAAAAAAAAGCATTTCTTTTTCGCATCAATTCCGCAGTCAAATCTGACTGTAAACGTAGATACTCATTCTCCTGTTCCAGCACTTTGGAACGGTTCCTGAACTCTATTTCCATCACCGCTCTGGAGATGGCTTCATTCATCAGGCTGTCGCTGTACAGGTGATGTTGCATGGAAAACCCATAGGCAGTTCGGTAGTTTCCCAAGGCCACTGCAATTTTCCTTTTGATGTCGTATCCCTGAGCGATGTGCTCCAGGAGATTTAGTTTGAGTGCAATCTCAAAAGCCTGGTCAGTTACCCTTTGGGCTTCGGAAAATTGCTTTCTCTCAACAAACACAGACCCCAATCCCAGGTAACAGCGCACCAATCCTTCCTGATCTCCCAGCAGTTCCTTCACTGGTATGGCTGTTATGAACAATTCAATGGCCAGGTCATACTCTTCCATCATCGCGTGGATCTCAGCCAGGTGAATATAACAGTTGGAAATGGCCTTATCATCCCCAAGCTCCATTTTTAAATCCATCCCTTTCTGTACGTAATCTATTCCCATTTCGGGCTGACCCATATCTGCATAATTGGTCCCGATATTGATCAGGCAATTGGAGATCTGAATCCGGTCATTGATGGATTCGCTCAATTCAAGTGATTGCTGATACAGGTTCAGCGCCTCCTCATAATTATTACACTTATTTTGAACCACACCCGAATTTGACAGACAGAGGGAAATATTTTGTTGGAAATTCTCTCTCTCTGCAATTTCCAGGGCTTTCTCAAAATACTCAATCGCCCGTTCATAACTTCCCAGAAAAACAAAAACGTTTCCCATATTGATATATGCCTGTGAAATATCATAAGCATCATTCACTGTATCAAGGTAGATGACCGATTCTTCATACACTAAAAGTGCATCCGCATATTCTCCCCTGTTCTTATGGATAATCCCCATGTTGTTCAAACAACGACTCATTCCCATAGCCATGTCATTTCTCCGGTAAAAATCAAGTGCACTGCTATAAAGGTTCATTGCCTGGGAATATTCAGCCATAAACAGATATACATTTCCTTTCTCCTTGATGGTTTCGAAATAGTTCACATTAGCCTCTGCTTCGGAATAATATGCCAGTGCCCGGTCATAGTCCAGTAAGGACAATCTA
>JBDLIX010000004.1:0-89744 GCA_039714655.1 Bacteroidota bacterium | reverse complement strand
CAAGAATCCGGATCATTCAGTGTTAAGATATTCTCCTGTTGTGCTGAACCCTGAACAACAATTGTCAAATGGACAATTATGACTATAGATACTCTTTTAAAAAATTGTTTCATACTCTGGTAATATAATTTTGTGCCTAACTGCGTTGAAAAGATAGTAGATTCTGGTGTACAGAACAAAACCATTTAATAGATGAATAGCAAGGATCACTTAACATCTTTGGCACAACGAAATCCTACCAGTGGGGCCATAAAATGATTCTTCACAACATCACGATATGTGGCATTCAGGAAATTGGCAGGAGAAGTCCATGCACCACCACGGCACAGTGGATTGATGCATGGTTTTTCAAAATCTTCTCTTTTCTTTCCCCATGGATATTCTTCCCATAGTTTATCGATCATCTCATTCACATTCCCGGCCATATCATACACCCCCTCAGGGGTTTTACCGCGTGGATATGATCCAACCGGGAGGGTATGCCCGATATGGTAATCAAAATTTGCCCTGGTGATATCAGGCTTTTCATTCCCCCATGGATAAAGCCGTTCGTTGTTCCCGCGGGCTGCTATTTCCCATTCATACTCAGTGGGCAACCTTTTTCCTGCCCATGCTGCGTAGGCTTTTGCGCCCGCTATTTTTAGCAGGCATACCGGGTAATTCTCTTTCCCTGGCACTACGGTATAGTCACCCGCTTCGTTTTTAATGATCCCGCACCAATCGGGATCGGCCATATCTTCCCAGTAGAATTCTTCACCTCCTCCGGCATTAAGGAACCGGGTATATTCACTGATGGTCACTTCATACCGGTCAATGTAGAAATCCTTTACGGTGACCTCTCCGCGTGGTGATGCACCGCTGGGATCCTCGTTATCGGGCCCGATGGCATAGGTGCCGCCATGGATCTTTACCATGCTGCCTGGTTTTGGATTCTTCGGAGAAGCTGGCGGATCAAAGAAGGGAAATGCATTTTCCAGTGCAGCATCACTTTGCTGAATGACGGTGCGATCCGACATGATCACACGTCCGAAGGTCTCAATTACATGTGCACGATAAGTGAGCATAGGAGACCATAACCAATCGACTCCCTGTACAGGGCTCCAGTCCTCAATGGGCCAATCTTCCCTGATATTAAACTGAACCCGGCTGAAATTTACCCGCATCGATGCACCGTTCTGATTCAACTTATCACCACTCAAACTCAGTTCCTGAAGTGAACTCCAGGGAATGGAACACTCATAGTACCAGCCCTCATCCTTATCGAGGGGATAGTTCACTGTGCCATCTGCCCGCACGGCCAATCGCATTCCTTGCACATCCCAAGGCTCGCTGTTGGGAATCCAACTGAAGCTTTTGGGAAGAGCGCCTTTATCGAGTTCTTTGGCATAGGTAACGTCCCAGAATGTACCTATAGCATTAAATTCAATTTCAACATAATTTCTGGCATCGCCGTCCACATCAATGAATATTTCAAAATCACTTTCGTGACAGATAATCGTGTCATTCTTAATCAAGTGCCCATAAATATTGGGTTCCTCAAGAAATCCGGCGAAATAGATCTTCTCATCATCCCAGACCATTTTTGTCCGCGTATTGAGATTTGGGTTCTTGTACCCTTCAAAAACAATGTGAACATGATTATCGGTCCACTCTGCGTTTTTCCAACTGGATTCGTTGAGTTTACCGTCAACTGTGATATTATCGATGGTGCGATATACCACATACTGGCGTGGTTTAAATGGTTTCGGACTGTATGATTCGGTAATGACAGGATGTGTGAATCCCGGTTCCCGTTCCCACCGGTCATTGGCCCTGGAGACCTGGGCAGATCCTGAATAAGTCACTACCAATACGAATACCAATAGCGCAGTTGTTCTTAAATTAAGTTTCATTGGCTTCTGTATTATAATTTAAATTGACACAAAACCGCCCCTGCAGCACCCAATTTAATGAAATATCTGAAATCCTGTAATGTTCAGGATTTCAGATATTTCAGGATAAATTGAAATGAAGGAATCAGAAAACCCTAATCAACATCCCACCAAAGTTTGGTTCCTCCTGCATCGGGACCACTAAGGAGAGCTTCTCCCGAGGCCACACCCTCTTCATTTGTAGAGCGTTCTGAAGTCACATATAGATTTCGACTAATTATCTCATCTCTTGCAACAGTAGGATTCTCAGATACTGCCCTTGGGTACATTTTTGGTAAATTGGACCTTCTGAGAACAGCCCATCCTTCACAACCATCCGGGAAAAGTGCCAACCACTTTTGTGTTATTATTTGCTCCAACTGAACATCCGGATCTCCTGCATCCCATGCCACCGGTATGTCTGTTACAGGTCCGGGAGCATCATTGTATATGGGATCAATAGTTGTTACCGGCAGATTCGCGTTGGCTATATAAGCTGCAATATCATCAGCCTCAGTATCCCAGTGCAGAAGTGATGCTTCTATTCCACTCTCATACAATTCCTGAGCGGTCCCCCCTCCCATATTCCAACCTTTTAAGACACCCTGTGCCCTTAAAAAGTAAGCTTCAGCTGCAAGTATCACATCTACCGGTTCTTCACGGTTTAACCACCTATCGTTCTGATTGGATAAATCTCTAACGCTCAGACTCTCTTGTGCAAGATCAACCTGAAGATATCCGTTGCGAAGACCTTTGTATTCCAATACAGCTCCCGCTACACCGGCAGCTACACTATCAATACTGTTTGCAGTTGGGTTCCAGTAATCATCCATACGCGGGTCGTTATAACCTTTCATAAGACTTTCCATCCCCGAACTCATCCTTAACACATTCCACGGAAGTATTCTGGCTTGCTGATTGATGCTCAACGCCGTACATTTCATAATGGCATTGTCGACATTGTCTGTCATAACCCCATTGGAAACAGCTTTTTCAGCTTCAGTTTTGGCCAGGGCAGGCATTACGTCAGATATTCGCATAGCCATTCTTAATCTGAGTGTATTGCCAAATACTCTCCACTTATCGTTGTCACCCTGAAAAATCTGATCATTCACACCAAATGTATTCCCTCGGGAATTGGCAGCCAACACAACATCAGCTGAATCCAACAGGTCAAAGAAACTCAAATAAATACTTTCCTGACTATCGTAAAACACTGATTTTTTTCCGCTACCAAACTCTGAATAGGGTACAGCTCCCCAGTAGTCAGTGATGCGATGATACAGCATTACTTTCCAGATCTGCGCAACTGCATATTCTGTCTCAAATCCTTCTACCACAGCTGGATTCGTCATTTCTAATACTACATCCAAACCACCAGCAGGAGCACCATATATACTCCTCCATGCTCCATCAATCCAATTATCTTTACACACATATCGATCACTTGGATAAGAGGGATATGTATTGGCAGTGAATCCCGAATAATAGTCGCCGAATAGGCCTTGAAATAGCTGTCTGGCCGTCATTAAGGTATAGTATTGGGAACGAGCGAAAGTATTACCTATCGTGGCACTACTCAGTTCTGACAATACCCTTGTATCGGTATTGATCTCCTCAAAATCATCTGTACAACCGGCGTAAAGAAATGTCATCAATAAACCGGCCAGTATGTAATTTAATAATCTATTCGTTTTCATATTTGTTGTCTTTTTACGATATGATTAAAATGTAACCTTCAGATTAACACCATATTGTCTTGTAGAAGGCAGTGCAAAAGCTTCAATTCCTCCTGTTGAATTTCCTGTGCCAACATTCACAAGCGGGTCAAGAACCTCAGATGCATTATAAAGGAAACCAAGGTTTCTTCCATAAAGAGATAATCTAAGACCTTGTATGGATGTGCTCTGGAGATTAAACGTATATCCAAAAACAATCTCACGCAATCGTACATAAGAAGCATCATAAACAAATGGCTCACCTGTTGTTGAATAGTGACCACCTAACAGACCCCAGTAAGCTTGAGATGTTGTCTGAACATCATTTGTCCTGGTACTCACAATATTACCCTCCTCATCATAAGTCGGGATAACACCTTCAAGGACCATTCCATCCCGTCCCTCGAGGGTTCTTTCTGTCAAACCGTCACCAGAGAGCATGGCATTGGTAAATGAGGTCATCGATCCACCCATTCTCATATCCATTAAGATACCCAGATTGATATTCTTAAAGCGCAACTGATTTGAAAAACCACCCATCCAGTCAGGGTTGTAATTACCCATCGGCAGCGTCTTTCCTGCCGTAATATAAGGCAGTCCATTTGCCTCCTGGATCAATACATTATCATTGTCATCCCTCTGGAAACCTTGTGTATAAATTTCGCCATAAGGTTCACCTTCAACCACAAAAATATCATTCATCCAGCCACCACTGAGACGATATTCCTGAATCTCATCAGTTATCTCAATGACTGTATTTTCGTTGTGGGCAAAGTTGATGGAAAGGTCCCATCTGAAATCGCCTGCAATTACAGGTGTGGCATTGAGTATTATCTCCACACCCCTATTCTCAATATTACCGGCATTAACCAATGTACTGGACCAACCGGAAGTAACGGGAAGAGGTATTCTGATCAATTGCTCAAATGTATTGGTTTTGTACCATGTAAAATCTAAACCTACACGGTTTTTAAAAAGCCTCACATCTCCACCCATTTCCAGTGAATTGGTTTTTTCAGGTTTCAGTCCGTGTGGTGGCAAAGCGCCCGATCTATAGGCAAAGCCAGCATCACCACCTCCTTGAACTCCATACACCTGATTTAACTGGGCCCATCCGGTATCGTTACCCACAATTGCATAAGAGGCACGGGCTTTGGCAAATGTTAACCAGTCTGGCAATGAATTTGCCATATCTGAAATTATCCATGTAAGACCGGCTGAGGGGTAACTATATGACCATGCCTCAGGAGGCAGGGTCGATGACCAGTCATTTCTGTAAGTCAAATCCAAATAGAGGTAATCCTTAAAACCTATATTGGCAAAAGCATATAACGAATTCATTTTCTTCGTACCACCCTTGTCCCAAGTCATTTTAGTAGTAGCGTTTTGAAGTGAAAACAGGTTTGCTGTAATGAAATTCCCATACCTTCCACCTATTTCGCTTCTAAGGCCATCCCAACTGTTATTGCGCATGTTGCCACCTAAAGAAAGATCCACAGACCAGGTATCATTCCATTGATGGTTGTAATTCAGAATAAAATCATTGTTCATTTCCATAACATTATCATACCCTACACGATAATTACCCCCTTCTCCTTCGATGTATGTGTCATTAAAAGCTTTGACATTATACCCATCATTGATTTTATCTAAAGAACTACGGATCATAAGGCTCAAACCCTCTGTAATTTCGTATCTTAAGGAAGCCAACGCTAAAATACGATCACGCTGATCAAAGCGACTTGTATTATTTACTATCCAATGTACGTTTTGACCTTCAATACTATATGGATACCAATAGTGCTGAAGCAGATTACCCTCAGCATCTAAATACTCATAATTTTGGGCATCTTCGAGTGAAATATTTCTCGCTTGACGATACAACGCACGTACTGGATTATAAGAATTATCACCATTCATCACTGAGTTATCGATCTCCTGATTGATGTAACTCAATTTTGCATCAACAGTGAGCTTCTTCGAAAGATCTGACGTCAGGCGAACATTGAAATTGTTTCTCCTTAGTTTGTTATTTTCCAGAATACCTTGTGACTGTGTATTGGTATATGAGATGTACGCCTGGGTTTGTTCATTCCCTGTATTGACAGCAATTGTATTTGCCAGATTTATACCCGTTGAAAAGAAATCTTTTACATTGTTGGGTTGAGGTGAAAATGCGTGCTGAGCCGGTCCCTCCCAATTTGGGTCCGGTGACCAGTGATCTACCATTTGTCCAGTCATC
This sequence comes from Bacteroidota bacterium, assembly GCA_039714655.1. Lineage (GTDB taxonomy): Bacteria > Bacteroidota > Bacteroidia > Bacteroidales. Next base: position 83,874 of record JBDLIX010000004.1, on the reverse strand, counting down.
TTTGGCCCCCACGACTGTTCACCCGTTTCTACATATGTGCCTTCAATACCTTGTCCATATTCATTCTGGAATTTTGTCAAAATCATAGGGGTTTCCATGGAGATGTTTGTAGAAAACTCTATTCCAAGACCCGTTGCCCTGCCTTTTTTAGTTGTAATAACGATGGCACCGTTTTGTGCTCTCGATCCGTACAAAGCCGTTGCATTGGCACCTTTCAGTACGGTTACAGATTCTATATCATCAGGATTAATGTTACTGATCCCGTCAACTGGCTGCCAGGCACTTCCGGACTCACTACCATTCCCACCGTTGGTTGAACCGGATATGGGTACACCATCAACGATATAAAGTGGTTGGTTATTTCCGGCTATTGAGCGGTTACCACGAAGCACCACCCTTGCAGCAGAGCCCACGCCTCCACCGGTTCTGGTCAGATCAAGACCCGCAACTTTACCGGCAAGGGAATTGACAACATTCGCTTCACGTGCTACTGACAACTCCTCAGTAGTTACACTCTGTACAGAATAGCCGACCTTCCTTTTCTCTTTTTTGATACCAAGGGATGTTACGACCACCTCATCTAAAGCAAAAAAGCTTGCTGTCATAGTTATATCAATCGCAGTACGGCCATTCACAGTTTCTTCCATTGTTTCCATGCCAATTGATGAAAATACTAATACAGCATCGGGAGCAACAGTAATCCTATAGCGACCATTAAGATCAGTAATAACACCATTAGTTGTTCCTTTTTCAACGACGGTGACTCCAATCAGTATCATTCCGCTTTCGTCGGTCACAACTCCGGTGACATTGGTCTGCCGGGCAAGCGAAGTCGGCATGATCAGGACAAGATTATTCTCCATCAGCTGGAAAGTCAGATCCTGTCCTTCAAACAGACGTTCAATAGCCTCAAACTCAGTTATATTATCAGCAACAAAATCAACCCTCTCCTCAAGGTTGGCCAGCTGATCATTGTAGAAAAACCTGTAATCACTTTTTGTTTCAATCTCCTGCATAACCTGTCTGATGGTTTCTCCATTTGCTTCAATGGAGATCTTTCGAGCCTGAGAGAAAACCGAAGCCTGAATGGTTAATGCGAAAATGCTGGTCAGTATTAAAACAAGTTTCATAGTCAGCAGAATTTTTAGGGTTCTCTTCCGTTGGTGGAAGAAAACGGACAATTCATTTTTCTTCATGTTTATTTGTGTTAGTGTTTGACGAATGGTCAGCAGATTCCGCAAGAAGATACTGACCTTTGTTTTCAATAGATCTCTTTACCCTTATTGATTCATAAATACTTATGAATGAATAGGTTGCAATGGAAATCTCTTCATGGTGAGTTCATTTTTTTCATGGTAGATAGTTTTAAGATTAGTAATTAAGCATTGAGTTAGTATTACTATTTGTTGTTCAATTTGTGCGTTTTATTTGTTTAAGGTAGGTTAAGAGGACCCGTTTTTCGGGCCCTCATAACCCTTCTAACCTAAAACTAAACCAACTATTAAAACTCAACCAACTATTAAACTAAACTATTTAAGCGTCTTTTGGTATAACCTTCTCTGTGCCTTGTTTTGTGTGAGCACAACCCTGCTTCCTTCGATCTGATAGTCAACCGGAGCTGTGGCACGGATGGCATACAACACCTGCTGCAGGGTCTCATCCTTCAGGGTACCTGAAAAACTAAAACTCCCTACCTCTTCGTCACCCAATACGATATCTATATTATACCTTCTCTCCAGCATCACCGAAAGCTCCTCCATGGTTTCCCCCCGGATTACCCACTCCTTCTCCTTCCAGGATATTTCTGTTATGGGATCGATCCTTCTTTTAACTTGAACCTCACGAATAGGTATCTTTTGTATCTGTAAAGATTTCACCTTTCCCACGGAAGCCTGACCGGCATCCTCCCTGAGAATCCCGCCCTCCCCCTTTACCAGGGAGATCTTTTCATTGGGCCTGAGGATGATGACTCCTTCCTTGCTGTCACCCCGGTTGATCCTCAGTAATCCTTCTACCAGGGTCGCCTCAATCACTGCCTCTTCAGGGTACGCCTTCACATTAAAAGAGGTCCCCAGCGCTGTGATCCCGATATCTCCTACCTTTACAACAAACTCATTCTGTTTCTGCTTCCTTACCTCGAAAAAACCTTCCCCGCTCAATAACACCTCCCGGCCCTTCCTGCCAAGAAAGTCAGCCGGATATCTTAAAGTGCTTCCGGCATTGAGTACAACATAAGTGCTGTCGGGAAGGCAAATACGGGTACGCGATCCGAAAGGGGATTCAATGGTATTATAGATAACGGAGGTTGTTTCTGTTGATTTATACTCCCTGATTCTTTGAAAAACAACATATGTGCTTACCAGTAACAGCAGGGAGGCAGCAACCCGGAAAAGGAGCCTGAAATCCCTCTTTTTCTCTTTACCGGCAAGTTCAATCCTGTTATTCAGCCTGGATCGAACCCGTTCAATGTCATACTTCTTATCAGAGCTGTAATATTCAGCTGCCCTCAATGCTGCTCGAAGCCCGTTATAATACCGGCGGTTCCGGGAACTGGAACTGATCCAGTTTAATACCTCCTTTTGCGAATCCTCAGCCAATTCCCCTGTGACAAACAGTTGCACCTGCTCCTTTATCTCCTGATCTATGAAATCTGTACTTTTCATTATTACTACTTCCTGCTTTCTAATTTAATAGACAACTCAGGTTTATTTTTGTACAGGCCGGATTACGATTTAATTTTTACCATTTGTGAATAAGGCCATTGATATCATCATTAATTTGTAATTTTGGATCGTGTTAGTGTGCGACGGATGGTCGGCAGATTCCGCAAAAAGAAACCGGCTGTGCAAGGCATACAAAAGGGGCTGTCTCTTTTGAGGCAGCCTCTTACTTTTGTACCAGAATCCCTTTTACGGAAATTTAATACCTGATCAGGTCGTATTGCTTTCTTGAGCTACTGTTTTGTGTGAGCACAACCCTGCTTCCTTCGATCTGATAGTCAACCGGAGCTGTGGCACGGATGGCATACAACACCTGCTGCAGGGTCTCATCCTTCAGGGTACCTGAAAAACTAAAACTCCCTACCTCTTCGTCACCCAATACGATATCTATATTATACCTTCTCTCCAGCATCACCGAAAGCTCCTCCATGGTTTCCCCCCGGATTACCCACTCCTTCTCCTTCCAGGATATTTCTGTTATGGGATCGATCCTTCTTTTAACTTGAACCTCACGAATAGGTATCTTTTGTATCTGTAAAGATTTCACCTTTCCCACGGAAGCCTGACCGGCATCCTCCCTGAGAATCCCGCCCTCCCCCTTTACCAGGGAGATCTTTTCATTGGGCCTGAGGATGATGACTCCTTCCTTGCTGTCACCCCGGTTGATCCTCAGTAATCCTTCTACCAGGGTCGCCTCAATCACTGCCTCTTCAGGGTACGCCTTCACATTAAAAGAGGTCCCCAGCGCTGTGATCCCGATATCTCCTACCTTTACAACAAACTCATTCTGTTTCTGCTTCCTTACCTCGAAAAAACCTTCCCCGCTCAATAACACCTCCCGGCCCTTCCTGCCAAGAAAGTCAGCCGGATATCTTAAAGTGCTTCCGGCATTGAGTACAACATAAGTGCTGTCGGGAAGGCAAATACGGGTACGCGATCCGAAAGGGGATTCAATGGTATTATAGATAACGGAGGTTGTTTCTGTTGATTTATACTCCCTGATTCTTTGAAAAACAACATATGTGCTTACCAGTAACAGCAGGGAGGCAGCAACCCGGAAAAGGAGCCTGAAATCCCTCTTTTTCTCTTTACCGGCAAGTTCAATCCTGTTATTCAGCCTGGATCGAACCCGTTCAATGTCATACTTCTTATCAGAGCTGTAATATTCAGCTGCCCTCAATGCTGCTCGAAGCCCGTTATAATACCGGCGGTTCCGGGAACTGGAACTGATCCAGTTTAATACCTCCTTTTGCGAATCCTCATTCAACTCCCCTGTGACAAACAGCTGCACCTGCTCCTTTATCCCGGAATCAATGTGACCTAAACCATTCTCTATGTTCTCCTGGTTACTCATTTGCTTAGCGATCCAGATATCCGTTCAGTTTGTCATGCAATCTATCCAGGGCCGTTGACATATGATACTTAACCGTTGAAAGTGAAATACCAAGTGCATCAGCGATTTCGCGGTATTTCATTCCCTCGAAACGGTTCATCGTAAATACTTTCCCACACTGATCAGGTAGATTATCAATAATATCATTGACCAATGCTTCAAGTTCACCATATTCCAGCATAACCAGCGGAGAGCTGTTGTAATTGTCGGAGAAAACTTCCTGTTCCTTGAGCATAACAATGTTAAGGTCCCTGTATTTCTTTACAACACCGATATGTTTCAAATAATTCAGCGAGACGTTATAGACAGATTTCAACAGGTATCTCTTTGCAGATACTTTTATTTGGATCTTATTTCGTTTGCACCATATGCGGTAAAAAACCTCAGTAACAATTTCCTCTGCAGCACTCTTCTCCCTGACCAATGAAAATGCGTATTTGCACAGCTCTTCGAAATGCTCTTCAAAAAGCCGGTCAAATGCTTTCCTGTCACCGTCCTTTATCCGTAACAGAAGTCTTTTGTCAGGGTCGTTCATAATCACAGTTCAAAGACTGAAAATTCAAGAAGCAGGTGCAACTTCTGGTCTAAACTATGAAAAAAAACATTTCCTGATGAATTAAAAACTGGTTTTGTTTTCATGATTTAATTAGACTGATTTAATTTTTCATTAGCCGGATAGGTCCAGAATTCATTGTTTGCAGTGGGTAAAACGTTTGTCCCAGGTGCATCACATTCAATAATATGCCTGATCACCAGTTTAGTAGGATAAAGCACAGAGAAGTTAGTTATCCAATAGTTTTGAAAAGCAATATTATAGAAATGGCCTGTCTGAGGTATAAAAGTTGTTCTTTTTTTACCTCTCACAATTGAATCGAAAATACCCAAAGGCGAATCAGGGGTGCTGATGGCCAGGCTGATATCGACTCCCTGGTACGACACACCATTTTGAATAGTATTGTATTCTCCACAGGTATTTGGCATTTGATCGGTACCAACCTGCACCAAAGCGCCTAAAGAATGATAAAAAGCTTTTGGCGATTTAATGTCAAAGGGAAAGGCAAAATACCCAGCAATTGGATCAAGGTTTTCCTTCATCCAAATGGTTGTTGTTATTTCAATTCGGGGGATGTGGTCGAAAAAGTCCCACTGTTGTTCTATACGCTTTGCAAATCTTTCCTTCTGTACTGTTTTGAAACGAATGGCATATTTGCTATCCAAGTTCAGCTTTTCAACAACTTCTGGTACTGTTTCTTTTAAATTCTCCTGTTCCAGCTTCCTTTCTGCAATTGCATTCCGGCTGTAATCACCGTGTGGACGCTCTAAAACTAATTGACCGGGCAAATATCCGGAATTTTCATCGAACAAGGATTTATTGAGTGGCTTATAAATCACGTTTTTTATTGCCCCTGTTTTTGGTTCTGTCACCAAATCAAAAAATTGACTTTGGTGAACCCGCCTTACTGATGGTTTATCAATCTGCACCAATTCAAATTTTCGTTTTTGCCCTGGATGAAGGTTTTCGATATGAAAACGGTATTGTGCTGGGCGGAATGGCCAAACATCATTCGGTATATCCTGAGGAGTCAACGACGACCCTTCGAGAGTACCCCACTCTGATGCTAGTGTTTCTTCAAAAGGGTAAAACTGACCTGTATTTATATCCATAGCGCCGTTAGCTTTGAAGCGCAAACCCTGTGCTGATATTTCAGCCCATCCACTCCTGGTTTTAAGTCCGGGGTTTAAAACCTCGATGGTTCGGGTACGCGAAAAAGGTTTATAACTTTCGGAGTTCCTGATAATTTCCGCTTTTATCCGTTTCGAATTTTCATCGGCCCTATAGAAATAATCAAATTTTTGTCCATGGTTGCCTTTGGTACGTTCTCCGTAGGGACGGGCAACACTGTCGTAAGCTCCCCAAGTGTGTTCTGATGCAAAGGTCAGGTCGTGGTTAAGTTCGGTAATTTGTTTAGTAAGTGAAGGTGTAGAAGCATCCATTAGCTTTATGGCATTTCCAATATCCACATTCCGCCGTTTCGCCGCCTGTAAAATTGCAACTTCGGAAGGTGAAGCTGCGATTCCATCAGCCCACCAGTCGCACCATTCACCATGAATGGTTTTAAGTTGGGGGGAAATTTCTCCGCTTACTTTTTCAAAAAAGTGGGCAGGAGTTGAGAAGACAAGTTTTGGCTGAAGCTCTAATTCGTTCCATGCTTTGATAAATTCACTCAACTGGCGGCATGGAAGATCATTATCGATAAACCATTGATTTGAAAATGACATTTGCATGACTGAGTATAGATACCCTTGCCGGATTAATTTTTCTAATTTACTTTTTAATATGTCGAATGATGCCAGTACATCTTTCTTATCCGAACTAAAAATTTCATTTCCTGTGGGTGGGTTAAACCACAAGTCATACCGATTAGGAACCGGTCCACGCCTCCATTCTTTCTCATGGAAGTAATCGTATGCCTCTGCATAACCTTCCCCCAGATAAAATAGAATTCGTTGGTTTTCATTGTTTTTCCACCAAAAAACCGATGATGCCGGTACTGGTATATCACCACTATAAGGATTTGACCCCGTCACCATGTATTTCACGTTTCGCTTTTGCAATGAACCAATCATACCTAGTGGTATCCCGTTTACATCGTTCTGAATGGCAACACAGGGTTTATATTTCTCATAAATGAAGGAGAGCCTGTCAAGTTCATTTTCCCACTCGTATGCTCCTACAAGACAAGACATGTTACCAGGCATTGCAGTAACCTCAATTAAACCATCGGAAACCAGCTGATCAAACCGGAGAATATCATCAGTCGATGCTTGGTTAAGAAACTGCTCCAATACCCAGATTGACTCAACGGTCCATTTAAACTGAGCTTCAAAAGGGTAGTTTTTTGTTTCTTCGCAATAATCCATGGCCAGGCTGATATTTTTTACAAGGTAATCCCATGCACTTGAAGGCAGGTCGGTATATCCAAAATCAGTATGACTTAAATTGATCAGATGGATTTCTTCAATTTTTTTATTCATAATCAACTGTATTAAATCGATATAATTTACTTGTTCCAGCTTTCATCTCAATTTCAGGGCATTGGTGATCTTTATTTGGTTCTCTTCCAAGGATGCCTCAACATGATCGAAAACAAATAGCTTGTTTTGCAATTTGTAAAAGCTTTCTGGTGGTTTTCATTTTTATGATCGATTTATCCATGATTTATTAATACTTATCGGCACCCTGTCCAAAGGCTGATGATCAAGGAGCAGTTCGACACGTTCATGTTTGGTCAACACATCGTCAGGAAATATGCGTTCAATATCTCTCATCCTTTTTTCCACCTTATAAATACAAGGGTACAAGCACCTTCTCCCATATTTATACATTCATATTTGCCAAATCCTGCGGGGATCATACATGCCTGCCACTGATTGATTTCAGCCTCCCATTCAGGGTTGAACTTCGATCGTATTTTTACCCGTTTCCCGACTGTTAATGTCGGAATGTGCATGTATAAACCCTGTGTATCGTACTCGCCAGATTCGGTAAAATGAAGCCGTTCGATCTCAAATGGCATTTCTTTTATCATTTGATAACGGTCAATGGCGTATTCTTTGGTCCATTTAATCACCTCGGGTTGCCTGACACGTAACTTTTCATCAACATAATCCTCATTCCGCCATTTGTCATTGTCAAAACCATGCTCGAGGTGTAAATTCATCGGTTTTGCAGTCATGGTTTTGGACATATCGTCCCAAGACGGTCGCATGAAATCGTATGTAAAAAATGAGTACTCTGTGCCACACGGACTGCAAACCGTATCCATTTCCAGGACCATTTGATTTCCGCCGTGTCCGTGGGTAGTTCCGGGTGGAATAAGGAACAGATCACCCACATTTGTTGGCCAGATTTTTATGTATTCCTTCCAATCCGGAATTGGTTCCTTTTTTGCCCATGACTCCCGGCATTTCGCTTCCCATTCCTCAAGATCGGCATCTTTTTTAAATCCCATCATCGTATTTGCACCTTCATAGGCTTCAGCGATATAGTAGGTTTCGTAACGGCCCAATGGTTCATTAAAGTGGTGTTTCACATAATCCATACTCGGATGGCTGTGAATCGGCATACTGCTACGTTCCTGTGATACTGGTTCCGGAAAATAACCGTCGTCAAGCCATACATCAAAAGGAATCATTCCGGGAAAATGTTTGTCAATGTAGGGACCAACGAACTCTTTGCCATGCTCCAGGAGGTTCGCGACAGGCATGTTAATCAGGCAGTCCCCTCCAATATCAATCAGAATATTCAGTTCCGGCCCGACAAGCTCGTTCCAGGCATTACACTCCAGTCCATCGACGTCAAACAGGTCTTTGTAGCGGTATGCCCCCCAGGGTCCAGGCTGGAATATTTTCACCTGTTTTACGGGGTATTTCACCATGGTACTGAGAATATCATCAAATGCAGGTTTGGGAAGCAGCTTGATTTCCTTACTGTCGGTAACATCCAGGTAATATTGCATGGTGCTGAATGCGAAATGCTTATGGTTATGAAGCAGGTAGAAATCGCAGTAATAGTACTCCTTCCAGTAATAATCAGACTTTGGTCTATCCCGGCCAAAAGGGACCAGTTTTCCGTCCCACATCTGCCACAGCATCTGTTGCTGGGTCATATCTGCATAGAACCGGATATCAAATGAATCGTTCAGTTCCTGTATCGTGGAACCGTATCCGATAACAATGATTGCATCAGTCTGATTCGCTGACTCCAGCCTGCTTTTCAATTCATCCAGCCTTGACGGATCGATAATATCCATGATCCTTCCTTCTGTATTGGACCATCCGAAACCAGGGTCATCGGTCAGGAACTCTTTTTTATACTGGTTTATCTCTTCATTCGATTTGAAAATCCCGGAGAGGTTCTCAACCAGAATATCCAGTCCGTTTCCCGGATTGTTTATCAAAGAGAGTATACCGGTCCAATCCACACCATACCAGCCATCCACAGCAACCCTGACGGTACGCCCTTTTTCTTTATTAAGCTTCTGAATGATCTCCAGGATCTTCTCAGATACCAGACTGTTCCCGCAAACAATGGAATTCCTTGTTTGCTCTTTTACATTGATTCGGTTTTCCGAATTGGTTCGATCTTCGTATAACGGCATATCTTCAATCTTTAGTCTTTATATTAACACCTTAAGTTTTACTGGCAATTGAAATAAAAATAATGCATGGCCCACAGACACTGTTTTCATTTCATGAAGATTAGTTTAGCAATTGCGAAAGAGACTGTCAGCTTAGTTTCACATCACACCAGAAATGCGATCCGGGGCTCTTGACAAACTGCCAGTCATACCGCCCCACTACACTGCCTGGAAGCCCTTTGGCCAGGTAAGCAAGTGTGAGGGTACAGAACCAGGTGGCAAACATGCCTCCTGCACCCTTTGCGGCATACAACTCGGGATGACCATATTCAAATTCCTCCCCGGGAAGAAACACATAGCTGCCATTTTCTGTCTGTTTGGAGAGCACCCAGGGCAAGGCCCGCTCAAGTGACCTGGTGATGTCATCGCGGCGATAGCCGGTAGAAAGCATCAATCTCACCATCGGATCTATTGAGTCGATGTCCTCGCAGGCACTGCTCCTGTAAGGATTTTTGTAATTATGAACACCGCATCCATATCCGCCATTTTTATTTTGCGTCCTAAGCAAATGGTCTGTTGCAAGTTTCGGGAAAGGTATCATCTTCCCGTCGTAGATCCAAAGCAGCCAGAAATGGTATGCTGCCTGGATGGCATGTGAAAGGTCGGTTTCTTTGTTCAGGTCATATGCACTGCCGCCCCACAGCCCTGTCTTTGCGTCCAAACGATTTGCCAGGTAATCCAGTATCTGGTTAACCGGTCCGGCAGCATCTTCGTCCTCGTGAAAATCCCTCGCGTATTGCAGCGCAACACAAAGGTTTTGAACCGTGTTTGAAGTATAATCGACCCTGAATCCCCACTCCAGGTCATCAAGCCATTTCTTCAAAATCCGTTTGTCTTTGTATTTGTTGATCCACCTCAACGGTTTCAGGGCATCCGCTCCCAGGCAATGAAGGGCAGTGGTTACGTGCCATGAAAGATGTTCGTCGGCAATATATTGTCCGTTATCTACAACCGGATCGTGAAACATGCCGTCGTCTCGCTGATGTGACTGCAGGTAGTTGATCCACTCCTGACGTTGATGTTCAGTCAGAGAATCCAGGTCGCGGTACAGATGACGGGTCATGGCAGCATAGGAAGAGCTGTAGAGCGTTGGTTTCGTTACATTTGCTGAATACCTGTACTGTCCGTACGGACCATCTTTCATACATACCGATTCAATATAAGACAGGGTTTTCAAGCGAAACGGCTCAATGGAATCATGCAGTTTAGCTATATCTGTCAGGGAGATAAGGGGAAATACCCCGGCAGCTGCCGAGCCTGTACCAACCAGCTGTAAAAAATGCCTTCTCTTCATTTATTTGCAGTTGTATGCGTTTACTTTGCAGATTCCGGGATCAATTCTACCAACCGGCGATTACAAAGGATAAGGGGTGAATCAGCCAGGGGAAGTTCCTCGAATAAGGCACTTCCTTCATGGTTGACCGGAACTTCATAAACACGGCCATCAAGGAGGTCCACAAGCACAGGTTGATCAATTGTCTCCTCAGGCAGCGTGATCCGTACAGTCTGAGCAGTGAAATCTGTCACCATGGGTACAGCCAGCCAGTAGACCACGACGGGAGAACCTGAAAGTCTGTCTTTTAGCGTATATGTCCGGATATTATCCAGGCTTAAAGTACTTCCAGGTGAGACAATTTCCATACTGACATCATATGGTTCTTGCACCATCCTGTTGTCCACAAGTCCGGCCAGATTCTGAAATGCGAAGGCGGCAGGTTTTGGCTCCCATGAACCGAAATAATGCAATCCCTTGCGGTTAATCCCCATCTTGCCTTTATCGGGTCCTAATTCCAGTAATGCAGGATAGTCGTTGAGTACAAAATAGACCGAGGCCTGCATACCTGCTGCTGCATCTGACAACAGACGCCGTAGTACCCATTTAGCATGCTTTGTCTCATCCCACGGACCACCCCATCCCCAGCCGCCTGTATCTTTGTCTGACGGAAAGCCGCATTCGCTTTGCCACATTACGGCAGATTTGCCATGGACTTCAAGGATCTTCTGTGCACGACGTATCTCATCGTCTCTGGCTTCCGGCAACTCCCCGTAGGGATGGACTGACCAATAGTCGAAAAAGTCTGTACCTTCACTGGAAAGGAAATCCTCAAGATATTCCAAATGTACAGTAGCAGTGGACCCTGCAATAATCACTGCATCGGGCTGCACACTCCGGATTATAGCCGCCACTTCCTTTACAATCCGGCCGTAATCACTGACCGGTGTCCTGAAATAGGCTCCATCCCTTTGCCAGAAATAATCACTATTGGGCTCGTTCCATATTTCCCAGAACTTTACAGACTCTTTGTACCGTTCAGCCATAGCCTCTATATACCTATGCCATGCCTGTCGTACAACAGGATCATCCAGCAGTAAAGAGGCATCGGCCATCTGCCTGTTATTGGGATCCGGAGCCACTGGCATATACATCTGATTGCCGCCGTAGATCTGGATGATAGGTGTAATTTTCCTTTTTATCATGGCATTCACCGCCTCATCCAGCGGGTGATCCGGAGTATTGAAATCATATTTACCTTCTTCGGACTCAATTCGGTTCCAGTCAGGACACAGGAATCCCCACTTGGCACCCAGCTGGGCCAGCTGATCGACCTGCTGGCCGGCGGTCAGTTCATGCGGATCCACAATCCAGTGACACGAAATACCCCACATTGAACCGCTGATCTCTTCCGATTGCCGTGGACGTAACTTTCCCAGGCATTCCAGGTCGCTTTGCCTTCCCGGACCCCTGGCCGGTCCTGTATCCTGCTTTATTTCATCCGAACATGCTAATAGACCAAAGGCCAGCAGTATGGTTAAGATTTCGATCCTCATTATGTATGATATGAAGAGGTTAAAATAATAAAAATACTTCCCGGTAAACCAAGGCTGTTACCCAATCACGTAAATTATTATATCAATTGCGAATACCTGCCGATATGATATACGTGACTGATCCCTTTTATCTCCCCGACTTCCTGAACTGTTTTCTGTATTCAACCGGACTGATATTCATTTCCTTTTTGAAGAAATTTGAAAACCCGGCTTGTGAACTGAAATCCATCTGGCTGGCAATTTCACCGACCGGATCATCTGTTTCTGTTAACCTCATGCATATTATTCCGATGCGGACACGCTTGACTTCCTCAAGTATCGAACGATTAAGGACCTTCCGGAACCGGATTTCCAACAACCGTCGTGATAAATGCGTCTCTTTCACCACATCATCAACGGTAATTCTCCTGGTCTCCGAATGCTGACGGATGAAAGAAAGGGCGGTTTTTAACTGGGGATCATCTATAGCAAAAACATCTGTGGAAAGCCTCGTAATGATCCTGAAATCTGATCCTACTATCTCAGACGGTAATGTTTTGCCGTCCACAATGAATGACCTGATATGTTGTGCAATTCTGAATCCGACAGCTTCAGGATTTTGGTCGATGCTGGACATGGGAATACCATATAACCCGCAAACAAATTCATCATTATCCACTCCAAGGATTGAAACTTCATCAGGAACTTTGAGCCGGGCCATCTGTACAGCCTCAATAAGGTGCGTGCCAAACTCATCTGAGCAAGCAAAAACCGCTACAGGTTTTGGCAAGTCTTTCAACCAGGGAACAAGTTGCTGAGGATTGTACTGCCAGTCATCATACAGGGAGGATTCGACTGAATAGAATTTTAGTCCTGCTGTCAGAACGGTTCTCCTATATGCCACTTTCCGGTCGTATGACCAGAAGATTCTGTCGCTCCCGTAAAAAGCCAGATTACTGAATCCTTTATCGATAAAGTACTTTGCAGCCATACTGCCCAGCTCACTATCATCGGCAAGGATATTAATTGCACCATTAATCCTGCGAATTGAAGGGGTTACCAGAATGGGAACGGTTAGTTCTTCAAAATCCTGAATTGAGAACCGATCGTTCATTACTATGCAGTCCGGACTCCACTTTACCGTCTTGAGCACTATCTTTTCTTTTTCCCTGACTACCGTATAATCTGGACCCAGAAAAAAGAATTCCCATGGCGTGGACAGATTGGAATACCTAAGAATCCCCCTGATCAGTTCCCGATCATAAGATTCGGCTTTATCAACCAGCAATGCTACCCGGATCCTGTTCATAGTCCTTGCTAAGATAAACAAGTTCTTGAATCAGCAGGACTGTTTTCAAAATAATAACGCAAAGTCTAACAGCCTGACATTTAATACATTAAAAACCAGGAGGCTTTAGTTAGCTTAAATATTAGGGAGTAAATCTTAACTTTATTGGAAATATATTTCAAGTTAAAAGAAACAACGCTGAAGGAGGATTTGATATATGAAAATACTGACCTTGCTCATTACCCTGTTTATTGTCATGCCGATGTGGTCACAACCCTATCAGGTTGAACAGTTACAATCAACCATCCAATCAAAACTAATGGTACAGGTGGAAGATCCACAGCAGTCAGCACATGCAGATTGGCTAATCACGCATCCCGAAATAGAAGCGGCCATATACCGGACAGGTGATAAGGAGCTGGTTCTTTCCAACGGACTGATTTCAAGGAGGATCAGAGTTTCACCCAATGCAGCCACCATCAGTCTTAAAAACCTGGTCACCCGCGAGGAGTATATCCGTTCGGTGAAGCCTGAAGCCATGGTGACCATCGATGGTATCTCCTACCCCGTGGGAGGATTATCGGGTCAGAAAGAGCATGGTTACTTTCTGCATGAATGGCTGGAGGATATGCATGCAACTGAGAATTCTTTCCTGCTTCAGGATTTTGAGATCAGGGAATTGACTCCCGAAGTTCAATGGAAACAGGTTCGTTGGAATCCTTCAACACAGTGGGAGCGAAAGGGCAAAGAGGTTGTATTTTATTACGCACATGAAGATCCAAACCTGGAGGGAATCAGGGTCCAGGTACATTATGAGATATATAACAACCTGCCATTGATAGGTAAGATGATTTCAATTGATAATCAGGGAAATCATGATATTAGAATCAATCACTTTACCAGTGAGATCATTGCGCATCCCGAGAAGAACAATTTTGTTGACCAGCCCGCAAGATGGGACCTGCCCAACCTCTATCTGGAAAATGATTATGCTTTTGGAGGATTCACATATATCGAATCACCCAACGCCATCAGCTGGGAAAGCGATCCGGAGTACACTTCCCAGGTAAACTGGGAAATGAAAACACCAGCCATTCTCAAAAGTCAGCCAACACACGGTCCCGATTACACCCTGGTGAAAGGTGAAAGATTTGAAAGCTTCCGAACCTATCTGTTGGCTCTTGATGGTACCGACCGGGAGCGAAATGGATTGAGCATACGCAAAATGTACCGTACACTGGCTCCATGGGTGACTGAGAATCCCATTTTCATGCACCTGACCACCACAAATCCAAACAAGGTGAAGGCAGCCATTGACCAGTGTGAAGAGACCGGTTATGAAATGGTGATCCTCAGTTTTGGTAGTGGCCTGAATATGGAAGAGCTCTCCGGTAAAAATATCAGGAATTTCAAGGAACTGGCCGATTATGCGCATACAAAAGGTATTCAGCTCGGTGGATATTCTCTATTTTCCAGTCGCCGCATCAATGATGAAACAGATGTGATCGATATCGCTACTGGAAAGCCAGGAGGAGCCAAGTTCGGGAACGCACCCTGCGGGGGAAGTGAATGGGGAATCGCCTACTTCAGGAAGCTGGAGCAGTTCCTGGAAAATACCGGATTTGATGTACTGGAACACGATGGCCCCTATCCGGGTGACTTTTGCGCTTCCACAAAACATCCCGGTCACGAAGGGTATGGCGACTCCCAGTGGAAACAGTGGCGGCAAACCACAGATTTTTATAAATACCTGCGATCCAGAGGCATTTACACCAACATTCCCGACATATACCATCTGGCAGGTTCCAACAAAATTGGAATTGGCTATCGTGAAGTCAACTGGTCCCTGCCGCGGGATCAGCAAATTATGCTGGGACGGCAGAACATTTACGATGGTACCTGGCTCAGGACACCCAGCATGGCATGGACCTTTGTACCACTTACCCAGTATCATGGTGGTGGAACCGAAGCCACATTAGAGCCATTGGCTGAGCATTTACGGGAATATGATGCACATATGACCCAGAATTATGGATCCGGGGTACAGGCCTGTTACAGAGGGCCGCGTCTTTACGATACAGATGCAACAAAGGAGCTGGTCATCCATAAAATCTCACACTACAAAAAATACCGGGAGATCCTGAATGCAGACATCATCCACCTGCGCAGGCCTGACGGACGCGACTGGGATGGCATCCTGCATGTGGATCCTCAGCAGGAGATCAATGGATATGCCATGATCTACAACCCTACCAATGAAGCTATTACCAGGAAAATCACCCTGCCACTCTATTACGCAGGTTTGGAAGAAAATGCGAAGATATCCTTGAATGAAGGTCCCCCGGCTGAATATAGGTTAAATCGCAACTATGAAGTTGAGGTTGAAGTCACCATACCTTCAAATGGCACCATCTCTGTTATAATATCCAGAGATCCGGACGCAATATTTTAATAGATCTTTTTAGCTTGAATCTCTTCACAACATTCAACCTGAGATTTCCAGTAGAATATGCGATCCAGCCATTGTTCAGATCAGCCAGATTACTCATCGAGAACCTTCTGTAACTCATTCCGATATAGAAATCATTTCTGTTATACCCCACTGAAATCCTGCTTGTATTATTCAGGCCCAGGGAGATTCCTGTAAATTGTGTTTCAGATGTGGGCGTGTAATTGAACCAGCTTTTCCCTCCTGCAATGCCCACAATAAAAGAGGCCGAAAGGTAGATACGCTGCTTCATCACAAATGTATATGCATATCCCCCATTTACTCCCACATTGAACATATCCACCTGGTTAAAAGGCACATAATTCTCCAGAATATTGAGATGAGTGATTGAACCCGGTATAAGGAGCGAGTCTCCCATTCCGAGCATCCAGTAGCTTTCAATTCCAACAATGGGGGAGCCTGCACTCCTCTTCTGAAATTCATTCTGAACAAACGATGCTTTGTATGAATACCTGTCCGAATTAAACAGATATTGAATATTCACCCCAACTATATTGGTGCGCAAGTCGCCCCTTGTGGGATACGGCTGACCCGGTTCCCAACCATTAAATAGTTCATCAGGATTTGAAACATAGAATCCTTTGTGCCACTGGAGATAAAAATCCAAAATATAGCTTCTGAAAATTGTATGACTCTGAAGATCAATGTATTTGGACTCCCCATAAATATCATCGTCCCCATTTAGGAAAGGCAATTTCACAGCCAGATTCAAGGTAAGGAAGCTATAAGTATAGCCAACCCCCATTAACAGGTTTGGATTGGTGTTGTAGGCCAGCCTTGGCGTGAAATACTTATCTGACAACGAATACCCGGTCTGTTTCCTGGATAAAAACATCCTGGTAGTCAGCTCATCCTTATAAACCTGGATATAATTGGTGTCATATTTTATACGGGACTCCTCGCTGAAGATCTTCTGTGCAGAGACCCCATCCGTAAAGATCAACAGAATACCAACAGAGGCTGCTATGACAAAAGGCAATTTCATTATAACAAAAATAACAAATTCAAAATATTACTCCTTCTCCCTGTAGTCAGATCTGATATGAAGATCGGTCTGTGGAAATGGGATCTCGATTCCGGCTTCAGTCAACTCTTTATTGACAGTCAGGTACAACTCACTCTCAACCGACAGCCTGTGATCTATATCAGTCCATGCAAGCAACCTGAAATCAAGCGAACTATCACCAAAACCAAGAAAATATGCCTTGGGAAAGGGTCTGTTGCTCACCATTTCATGTGCTCCGGCGGCTTTTTGCATGATATCAATCACAAAATCGGGATCCGTTCCATAAGCAACGCCTAACCTGATATCCATACGTCTGGAGGAATCCGAAAGGGTCCAGTTTATCAATTGGTTTGAAATGAGGTTGCCATTGGGAAGAATAACTTCGGCACCATCAAAGCTCTTTATTCTACTCGCCCTGAAGCCAATCGACAAAACAATTCCCATCAATTCACCCACCTGAATGGTATCACCCACCGTTATCGGTCTCTCAAAAGCCAGAATAAGTCCGGATACCATGTTATTGAAAATATTTTGTAACCCAAAACCGATACCCACCGAAAAAGCTCCAAGGATAATGGAGAGGTTGGTCAGCTCCATTCCGGCAGCAGCAGCGGCCAGAAAAAAACCACCTGTGATCAAACCGATCCTCACCAGCATGATGATGGTATTGGGTACGCCTTTGGAGACTGATACCCGCACAAAAACATCCTTCTCCAGGATATCCCTTACCGCTTTCGAAATAAAGATTGAGAGCCATATTACAAAAATGAATGTAAAGATGCTGCCCGGGGTAATTACTACTTCACCAATCTCCCACCCTTCAGTGAGTACTTTATGGCCCCACTCAAAAACAGATTCCTTAATCCGGAGTATTTTTAAAGCGGTGATTGCAAAAAAGATCCAGAGGAACAGGTTTATCCATCGAACACTCTTGCGATGTATTGTCCTGAATTCCTCCTTAAATACATTTACTTTCTGCAAACTCTTACTTGCCAGCAACAGAAACATTATGGTATCAAGGACCTTGGTACTAATATGAATGGCTATCGCTAAAATGAAAATCTGTGTCGGGGCCAATGTGAAGAATTCTGCCATTCTGACTGCTCCCATCAAATTCCCTGCAATAGCTACAAAAAGAAGGATTGTAAAACTTGCCAGTATGGTACGTAACAAATGATAAATAAAATTATTTTTTAATCCACCGGCTCCATGCTTTTTCAGAACCAGCCATAAGAATAATCCAAAACTGATACTTGAGAGCGCTAACAAGATTATTCTCAGTATGATATCAGGATAAGATATGAGCTCATACAGAACCATGAACAGGTATATCAGGATCAGCCATCGCAACCAGGATCTTACCAGGCTTTCAAACAAACGCATGGCAATCATCAATACGGGTATGATAAAGATGATAGAGTTGAATGCCTTGAATGTATATGGCAGATCAGGAAACAGAAATCTGATCATAAAAGTTGTTAAGAAAAGTACCACCAGGAAGGGTGCATCAATTAACTTCAGATGAATCTCTGAAAGGTCGAACTCCTTTTCAGAAATCATCTGTGAATAATTCCTCTTGTACCAGTATGAAAAGGTAAGCAGTAAACTAAAAATAAAAATGATAAATATCAGAGGAGTCCTGAATTGTGATTTGAGAACCTGAAGATCAGATTTTACACTATTCACTACATGAATGATATGCCTTTGAATAAGGGTTGAATCGTTAAGATTAGAAAGCTCCTTAAAAAACCCATCCATATCCCTGCTAAACAAATTTTCTCCCAATCGAAGCTTTTCATTCTTAATTCTTTCCTGAAATGAATCCAGTGCAATTCTCTTACCTGTAAGTTTGTCCAACTGCACAAGTAACAGTTCAATATCCTCTTGCAGGATCGTGCCTGCAGAATCAATACCACTGATAATCCTCTTCATCCTGTCCAGAAGCACATCAGGAATCTCATCCTCCATGGAATGTTCAAGTGTCAACTGCCATCTCTTCCGTTCATGTATCAAATCATCAACCACATTCTCAGAACCCTTTGACCGTTTAGATAAATCATCTTGTAAATCTGTCAGCTGATTCGCATAAATATTGGCTTTAAGCTGAGTTTTCTCAAGCTCTCTTATACCAAAACCTTCAAATGACTGAAACGAGCTGTCGTTCAAGAAAAGATCAATGACAGAATATAAAGTATCATTTTGCGTACTATAACTCTTAATCTCATCTTCCGTTAAACGATTTTTTCCAGATTCAGTAATCAGAGTAAAAGCCTCCGTTGAAGCAGAGATAATATCAGCGACAGGAATGGGTTGAACCTGAACAACAACAGAATCCGGTTTTGCCTGGGTTTCCTGTTTCCCTGCGGAGAATGGATTCTGACCGGACAGGGAGTGGGAAAAAAAGAGGGATAAGAGTATAAAGGTTTTAAAGTTCTGGAGCATGGTAGATTTCTATGTTCGAAATAGTTGGGCATGATTTGGATTCAAGGATATTCAGGCGGAGCTTGTCAGCAGTGACATTGTCAAACCTCAGAATCCGTTTGTAACCAATGGTGGTCTGGGTGTCAATCTCCTCCCAGGCATCATTTATCCAGGCCTCAATGGAGAATTTCTTTACCCGTTGTCCCAAAGGAATATACTCCTGGATCAGAAATCGGTTGAAGGTGGTTTCATCTCCGAAATCAATTATCAGGGAGGCGCTGGTTTGGCTGTCATCGGTGGCCCAGTAGGTTTGAGAATCTCCGTCAATGGCTTTCCGGGCATCGAACTTATTGGCATTTCCCCTCACGTGGGTGGCCTTAGCCCTTGCATCCCTGGCAAGATCTCTCTCCATCTCTCTCTGGATCACATCTGCCATTTTCATCAGCTGCTCCACATCCTTCTCATGGATCAATCCACGCCTGTCCACCGGAAAGTTCAATAGAAAAGAGGCATTCCTTCCGATGGAATGGTAATAGATATCCACCAGTTTTTCCACCGATTTCACCTTTTGATCCTCAGATGGATGATAATACCATCCGGGTCTGATGGAGACATCCACTTCAGCCGGCACCCAGTGTGTACCGTCCTCATGTCCGCTTGTGAGCTCCTTGTAATTGGGAGATCCGGGATAGAATTCATCCTTTCTGAGCAGGCTCCAGTTGGTTTCACCGGCCCAGCCGGCCTCATTGCCAACCCACCGGACACCTGGCCCGGCATCACTGAACATCACTGCAGAAGGTTGCAGATCTCTCACAATTTTCCTGGTATTGGGCCAGTCATAATATGTTTTTCGATCCACCCTTCGCTCTTCATTGGCACCTCCGTAGTAACCAGTCCCCCCATTGGCGCCATCAAACCACACCTCAAACAGGTCTCCGTAATTGCTCATAAGCTCAGTAAGCTGATTCCTGAAATAGGATATGTATGCATCGGTCCCATAATCTGCATGATTCCTATCCCAGGGAGAAAGATACAAGCCCAGTTTCAGTCCAAACTCTTTGCATGCATCGGCCAGTTCCTGAACCACATCTCCCTTTCCCTCTTTCCATGGGGAATTTTTAACAGAATGCTCCGTAAAAGCTGAAGGCCAGAGACAAAAACCATCGTGGTGCTTTGCTGTAAGGATAATACCCTTCATCCCGGCCTCTTTACAAACCCTGGCCCACTGTCTGCAATCCAGTTCGGTAGGATTAAAAAGTTCAGGAGATTCACCCCCGGTCCCCCACTCCATATCGGTGAACGTATTCATATTGAAATGAACAAAAGCATAAAACTCCAATTCATGCCATTGCAGTTGTCGCTCTACTGGCAAAGGTCCCAGTGGCGCAGGGGGTTGGAGTTGATTACATGAAAAAAACAGGATGGATACCAGAGGCAGGATACGGATATAATTCATCATGGAAAAAAATAATAAATGGTTTAGCGAACTTCTTTATCCAGCACCCATAATAATCCCCCACGCAGGTGCTCTGTAAACAGGGGATCTGCATAGAATTCAGGATCATGTCCCAGAGCAGTGTACCATTGACGTCCGCCATCGAACTGGTGACACCAGCAAAGAGGAAACAGCTGCCCGAAGGTCTCACCAGGATAATCACTTTTGCCCTCATCTTCAACGGTTGACAAATCGGCGGAGAGTAGCACATGGATATCGGGATTCAGCTGGAAGGAGTAGTAACACTCATCTGCAATAGTCCATCTGGTTGGCAGGTGCGCCGTTGAAGGATGCTGTGGATCAGTGACCACCACGTCAAACTCCTGGTGTGGAGCGTGACGGACAAACTTCCCGCCAACCAGGGCCCAGTACCAGGGCCACTCACGTTCTGAGGCATTGGCAGAATGAATGGCGACGAACCCTCCCCCGTTCCTGATATATTCCTGAAATGCCTTCTTCTGTTCATCTGTATCAAAACCTTCATTATTGGTATTGGAGAAAATGATGGCATCATACCTTTTAAGATTTTCAGAGGTGAAAATCCCTGGCTGATCCGAAACTTCGGTTAAAATCCCTTCCACAATGCAGATCTTTTCCAGCGCGGCAACACTTGATGCGATATTCTCATGGATATAACCTTCTCCGTTTTTAGTATAGATCAGTACACTGATCTTCTTATCGGGAACCCTATTACAGACCTGGAGTGCCATCAGTGAAAGCACAAAAATAACAGCTAGTCTCTTCATGAAATATTTTTTTTTAAAATTACTCAAAATGCAAGCCCAATAGCAATTCCCAACCTTAATCCAAAGCCATTTACTTCTGCACGGCCCACCTCAATATTCCCGGATGGGTCATCCAGGGATCTGAAATTATAAGAGGGCCCAACCCACGCATCTATCAAAACGATGTCTTTAAACAACACCTGCTTCCCCAGGTTAATTGCAAAATTAAGATTGGTAAGCGTTCCTTCCTCATTGGCAATGGGATCCGTTACAGTGAGACTCATATATCTGATGTTTGGAGCCAGGTAGGTACCATGTGGAGCCGGAGTATCGGAAAGATAAAACCTGAACTCGGGAGTTATTCCATAACCACTCAATGTGGTCTCACTATCCCTCGGATGGAATCCGGTATAGAAAAGCCCAAGCTGAAAACTCACATCTTTGGTAAAAGCCCTTTCATATTTAATGGCATATGTTCTAATGACCGGACTGAACAGGTCGGTCTTAATAGTATTCATCCTTTGTGCATGCAAACTGGTTGATATTACCATGATTGATACAATCAGTAAAATGGATCTTTTCATGATATATGATAATTATATGAATATTCGCGAATCAATTTAGATAATCTATGAATCTGTTTTCATTTAATCAATCTCTTTCTGACTGTGTGAATTTACAAAGAGAATGTTGCCAACCTGGTCATACCCCTGGAATATCTTTGAACCTTCATGCTTCAACATTTCGCTGTGGAACCCAACAATAGTCAGTCCCGCATGAGCTGAATGCTCATTGATGAGTGCCAGACTGTTTTTTTCCGGTATCTCTTTGATAATCTCTATATTCTTTGAGGTGATAGGAAGACGGCCGGTCCGAACTAACTCCTCCAGGTTTTTACGGGTAGCCTCTTCTTTCTCCTCTTTACAAACATCGAATACTTTGATTTCACTTTTCTTCCACACCGGATGCCCCTGTATAATGAAACTTAAAAGGATCATCAGGTGCGAATTCTCATAATCACTGCTCCTGATCCACACATGGATCCCATTTTTAAAGTTAATTGTACGTTTAGAACTCCCCAAAATACAAACGTCAAAGTTCCCAGCATTCACAAGGGAGTAATTCTCCACGATCTCCTTCAGATTGTCGGACCTCTCCAGGTCGAACTCCATGATCACCATGTTGTTTTCCATCCCTGATATCCCGGGGAGTTGAATGGCCTGTGCCACAGCAGAAGTATAGGAAGGCGAGATCATGGTATCTACAAACACGTGACTGCCCTTCCCCTTATATTCCAGGATCAGTCTCTCCAACTCCTGGACTGATCTCTGATTACTCGCTTTGGAAAAGTAGTCCTTTATGAAATGAATATAGGTGCCGAATCCATACCTGTAGCTGATCCAATTAAGTAGTTGAAAAGCCATATCGCTGCTGAATGAGTCCTTGGAAATGCAAATGGCACTTGGCCTCCACTCTTTATTCCCTCTTGATTTGCGGGTTTGTTGCAAATAAACCTGCAGACTCCTGTTCAACTGAAACAGGGCGTTGGTGAATATGGAAACAAGTCCCTTCCTGCTTTTGTGATAATTGTTAATGTAGAGGTATAGCAAAACCATGATCACAATGGCTGCCAGGGCAAACCAGGTATCAATCTTAAACATCACCCAAACGGAAGCCACAAAACCCACCAGTGAAATATACCACCGGGAGCGAAAGGATGGGCGGTATGATGGGGCAGATCCAAAATGGTGTAAAAAAGAGATCAGACAAAGAGAACCATAGGTGACCATAAAGAACATGCTGATAATCCCTGCAACTTTATTGACATCACCAATGATCACAAATACCATGGCTATAATCACGGTAATCAGCGTAGCATTGTAAGGTTCATTGGTCTCTCCCCTTCCCTTATGAATGAAGCGATTGAACCGTTTCGATGGGAAAGATGCATCTCCGGCCAGGGCCTGCAGGGTGCGGGGTGCTACAATAATTGAACCTATGGCAGAGGAGAAGGTTGAAGCTGCAAGTCCCAGTGGTATAATGAATCCCCCGGCCAGGGCAATGTCAGCCATGGCAAGCTGGTTTGATGGATCCCTCAGCGTTTCCAGGTTGACAGACGCAGTCAGTTTGTATACAATAAAAAAATAGACGATCATCCCGGTCAGTGTGGCAAGAATGGTCCCCAGCGGGATCGACTTCCCCGGTTTTTTAAGATCTCCTGATAATCCCACACCGGCGGTCATTCCGGTAAAGGCTGGGAATATGATAGCAAACACTATGAAAAACTGACTCATATCCCCCTTTTCAACAGCCGTGAGGGAAAATGTATGAGTGGAACTGTATTCAGTGCTGCCAAGGAAAAAGAGCAGCAGGGAGATAAGTAAAATTGCCACCACGAAATAAAGGGTCTTCATCCCTACCGAGGCTCCTTTTTTCAAGATCAGGATGGAAAGCCCGATCATGGCGGGAATGCTGATGATCTGCCTTGGTATGGAGAAATCAAACCGGATTGCGATCCAGTTAAAGAAGAACTCAAATGCTTCTGTAAAGGCAATGATGTAAAAAGCCACACTAATGGCCTGGGAGATGAAAAGGGCAAATCCAATGGTGGCACCAATGTTCATGCCGAAGGAGCGGGAGATAATAAAATACTCACCTCCTCCTTCCACCCTTTTATTGGTTGCAATTTCAGAGATGGCCAGTGCTGTGGGAATGGTCACCATATGCCCCACCAGGATGACACCGATCACTCCCCAGAATCCCAGGGTACCCACCGCAAAACCAAATCTAAGGAACAGGATAGCTCCAAGAATGGTAGCTATGGCTGTGAAGAAAACAGGGGCTGTGCCAAAAGACTTCCTGGAAGATGCTGCCATATTTCACTTTTAGGGTAGTAAATATAAGATATTAATGGCAACATCATAAAACCTGAGTAAACCCTTTCGTGTTAGAAATAGAGGTCCCTTTCCCCATGTTTCACACGTTCCAACCGCTCTTCCAGTTTCGTTTTAAATTTGTCATCGTTAAGCTCCAGCAGGTTCTTTCGGATGAGCCGGTACCCTTTCTCTTTGATTCCATTCTGACCATAATCCTCCAGGTATTCCGCCAGGGTCAGCATGGCATTGGGTGTGCAATAACGCTTGATAAATCCGGGGACTGAAAATTCCATGAAATGTTCTCCCGTTCTACCGGTACGGTAACAGGCGGTACAGAAAGAGGGCAAGTACTCATTCTCTATGAGATCATCCATCACTTCTGAGAGAGAGCGGTCATCGTTAATCTCAAACTGTTCCGCATCCAGGTCCTGATCTTTCTCTTTTTCTGTATAGCCCTTCATCTCAATTTTAGTACCACCATCAATTTGCGAGACACCAAACTCAATGATCTCATCACGGATCTCAGCAGATTCCCGTGCTGTGAGAATCAGGCCAGTATAAGGGACCGCCAGTCTCAAAATGGCTACCATTCTGGTAAAGTCATCATCGCTTACCTCCCATTGTGGATCAATATTGGTATTGGAAGCTCTTTTAAGGCGGGGAAATGAAATGGTGTGCGGACCCACCTTGTAGACTGCCTCAAGATGGTTCACATGGCGGATTAAACCCAGCACTTCAAACCTCCAGTCATACAGTCCGAACAGTGCCCCGATCCCCACATCATCGATCCCGGCCTCCTGGGCCCGGTCCAGAGCAGAGAGTCTCCAACTGTACTCTTTCTTTGGCCCTCCTGTATGGTACCTGGCGTAGGCCCCACGGTGATAAGTCTCCTGGAACACCTGGTAAGTCCCTATCCCTGCCTCCTTTACAGTTCGAAAACCATTGATATCAAGGGGGGCAGCATTTATATTTACCCGTCGGATCTCGCCATTCCCCTTTTTTACTTTGTACACTGTACGAACCGTTTCCGCCATAAAATCCGCATCATATTTTGGATGCTCACCATACACCAGAATCAGACGTTTTTGTCCCATCTCCTCCAACATCTCCACCTCTTTGATAAGTTCCGAATGAGTTAGCGTGGTCCTTTTCTGATCTTTATTAACCGTACTGAATCCACAATACTCACAGTTGTTGATGCACAAATTACCCACATAGAGAGGTGCAAACAGCACAATCCGTTTTCCATAAACCTGCTCCTTCAGTTTACGGGCACCTGCTTTGATCTCCTCCACCAGTTCAGGATCGGTGACATTCACCAGCAGCGCAGTCTCCTGTAGGGTTAATCGTTTTTTATTCAGAGATTTGGAAATGATTTTACGTACACCCTCTCTGGTTGGATTTGCATTAGTAAGGATCTCCTCAATCTCTTTTTCTGAGATAAAAGGTAGCATGGATTTGTCTTCAATGGCATATGTCTGCGGATCGTAGATCATTCATTTTCGATTTACGAACCTTTGGAAGTACTATGAAAAGTTGTTAAGCTTTAGCTCTTTACCCTCAGACCTTCCTCCGGATCAGATGAAAAATTGGCTCCTTGAAGCCAGAATCACCAGCCTCTCAGATGGCACAAAAGTATGTATTGTTATTTGAATAACAAAATGATTTCACTCTTTAATTTCAATTTAAGAATCTAATCAATCATCATGATCCTTTTCAGCGGTTATTTTTATCAGGACTTCTGTTTTGCCATAAGCCTTTCTGGCTGCTTTTTTTGAGAAATCAGAAAGCAACTTCTCCGCCCTTTTGGGATTTTTCTCATAAATCTTTAGCGCTTTATTTTCAAGATCTACTATTTTACTCAATGTATGCTCTTCGTTGGCATCCCATGTTTCTCTTACTAAAGGCAGCATATTTTTATAATCCCTGTTCACATTTTCAGCAACTCTTTTATTCATCCAATAGATATGTTTTAGCGTTTGGTCATAAGCACTATTGGAAGGGTTAAATTGATTCTCTATGGCTGAATCATATGTAGTATGTTTGTGAAATTCCGGCGTATCATCGATGCAAACATACCATGGGAGGTATGCCTGAGCATCAGGCCTGAAAGTAGCGATCCAGATACGTGCACTGATACTCTTTGGCATCCAGTTTCTCAGCTGAGCCACAAAACTGTATTGGGTCGTTTGCGAGCAAATGGTTGTTTTGTTGCATTCGTAAGGGCTACCTAAAGTGTAATTTTCTGAAAGATCAAGTTTAGTACCTACATAGTGGTCGCGCAATATGTTCATCACCTCTTTGTGGCCAAGCTTATTTTCAGGTTTAAAAGAAAAGGGTAGATTTTCATCCATTGCATAATTGCGACCGGAGGCCAGGTTTACACCACCCCACATCCTTGAAATATTACCTGGATGGTTTAATGAGCCTGGATCTGAATATGCTTTGGCAAAATGAAACTCACCATCGGTATCCGGTTTGTACCATCCTTGTTCCATAGCGTATTCAACAATATCCGGAGAGCCTGCAAAATTAACCGTATCTGACAGATTGATTTTTCCTATGGTATAATAATTTGGTATTACTGCAACTTCATCATCAGGTATTCGGACAGCAATCCAGTGCTTTCCATTGACTACAGCTACCATCCATCCTTCATTGGCATCCGCTATCAAATAGGTTCGACCGGAGTCTGCATATCCGTACTTGTCTATTAATTTTCCAGCTATTTTTACCCCTTCCCGGGCCGATTTCGCCCTCTCAGCCATAATCCTTCTCAGCCAGAACAAAATCCCCCCATCTGCCAAATCCGGATTCTTTTCCCGCGACGGGCATCCATCGGAACAAATTGCGACTCCGTACTCGTTGACATAGCTGTCACAAACTTTAGAGCCGGGAAGATTGATCCAGAGATATGCGTTTGATGTACCTGATTGCTCCAGACTCCCGCCATTCATAAAAGTTATTTTTTCGTTAGGTTGATGATGAATGTTGGGGACTTTGAAATAATTAACGACCCTGTCTCCACCGGTATCTTCATTGTGCGCGATGATTACTGAGCCATCTGTGCTGGCGTTTTTACCTACTATGATTGAATAGCAGTCGAGTTTCTGATTAAGCCTATCCTGGGAATAGCTAATGATCGCAAGGGAGAGGAAGAAGCAGAAAAACGGTATACGCTTGAATAAACTCATTTCTTGTTGTTAATAAAAAGAAGCAGTCTCAAAAGTACTTTTTGACTAATTCTAAGGGAAGCACGTTACGATATAGCTTCCCTTTAATAAATACAGAGGCTGCCCCTTTTGAGACAGCCTCTTAAAATTTAATTCAATCATCTTAATCTCCCTCGCCAATGGCAGGGTTGTTTAAATCCCACCAGAGTCGCTCAGCATTGAGAATCGCTGGTGTTTCAGAAAGATCTGTAAGCCCCTGCGCCTGATTGGCAGCTCTCCAGTTTTCTCTGTTCAAATCTCCGGGATCCGGTGTGGGCATCCTGCGTGGGAATTTCAGATCAGGACTATCCACATAGCCTCTGGCCAAAATTGAGGATCCGAATTTTGGATATCCTGTTCTAAGGGCAAGCATCCACCCCTCATCCGGCACTCTGTAGAAGTTAACATGTTGTTGAATATAGACCTTTTCAAGATCGTTTGCCCCGTCAAATGCCACTTCCGGTGTCAATAAATAGGCTTCAATCTCAGCCTCACTAACTGGCAAATATGGATATGATTGTTGAGATATTTTCATATCAAGCTGGCCTTCCACTGCAATCATGTTATAAGTTTCAATAGATGCCCTCACACCCTTGGTGTACCACTCCTGTGCATCACCTGAAGTATATCCTTTGAGAATAAACTCAGACATCATGAAGCAGACTTCCGCATAAGATATAAACACATCCACATAAGCTCCAGTACCTCTCCCATCGCCGTAATCCTTAAGCACATTCGTAAATAATCTCTGGTTGTACTTTGAAATCTGTGTCGCATCTATTCCAATAGATGTGGGATTTTCTATGTAGGCATAATCATTCACATTCGGGTCGTTCCTATCCACAGGTGCACCGATAAACCTGTACCCGAGCACATCTTCTCCGGCTGCAGTGGTGTATAACACCGCATTGTCATTTGCGATGTCGATCACGGGCGGGATCTCGTTATCGGGATCATTTGCAATGGAGTCAAGGGTAGCCTGGTGGTATCCATTTGGCTCATAATAGATTCGTAACCGTGGATCTACGGTCTGTTTCATAAAATCTACCATGGGTTTGGAAGCCCACAACCTGCCTTTCCAGTCCATAATTCCAATGCCCCCATAGGGACCTTGCCAGTTTTCAGAGATAAAATAGGTGAATTCATCATCCATTCCTTCAAAAAGCCTTCCATCTGTAACCACGCTGCTGATTATGGATTTTGCCTTGTCCAAATCCTGTGATTCCAGCCTGAGTGCAATTCTCAGTTTAATGGCATTGGCGCACTTGATCCATTTCTCCCAATCGCCACCATAAATAAAATCAGTTTTACCAAGATCAACTGATGCTTCCTGGTTTTGATCAAGCATTGAAATGGCATCATTCAATTCCGAAATCCACAGATCAAACAGGGTGCTCTGATCGTCATAAACGGGATTTAACAGACCCTCATGCCTGCCCTGAGCAGCTTCCTGGTATGGAATGGAACCGAATATATCAGTAACCCTTACACCGTGATAAACCTGTACAATATAGGTAAGTGCATTCAGCTTTAAGTAAAAATCCTGTTCACTTTCGGTCTTCATTTCGACCTGTCTTCTTATCTCCAGCAGGTGTGGCAATATCGCAGTATAATAGATACCATATTTCCCTCCTCTGGGCTCCAGGGTATTGATGTCATTGGCATTGCCGTCATCGCCCGATACATACTGGGTCCATTCCATAAACTGGTGATTATCCCAGTACCATTCAGAGGCTCTGTAATCACCCAGTGTTTTCTCCACGTAAGTGAATAGTGCTTCGACGGGTGGCTCATCAATTACATTGGGATCCAGGTTGGTCTCCAGAAAATCCCGTTCGCAACTGATAAATAAGCCTATTCCTAGTAATAATATTATTATCTTTTTCATAATATTCATTTTAATCAGTTAGAATGTAAACCTTGCTGCCAGAATTATTGACCTTATATACGGGGCAAATCCAATTTGCCTTGCTTCACCGGCCCTGTTGTTAGAGATAGCCGGATTAATGTTATCTGGTGCCGAATTGTGTAGGAAACCCAAGTCTCTTCCAGTGAGGGATATTTTAGCGGAGCTGATAAAGTTATTATCAAAGAGACTGCCAGGAAGAACATAGCTCAAAGAGAGTTCCCTTAACACCACCCAATTGCTTTCAAAAACAGCCATGGTCGGACCACCAGTACTTGCCGAGGTCCACCGGTACATATACCCGGACCAGTGTGTAGGTTCAACAAGGCCCTGATCGTAGGCGTCCTGGTATGACATCCCTCCAACATCATTTTGTGTTGTGACATTTCCGTCTGCGTCCCTAAAGGTGATCACTGTACCATCCGGAAAAACTCCCTCAGGGATATAACCATCCTGGTACTCTTTGCCATAATAGTTATTACCCATACCCTGACTCGTCCAAACTATGCCACCGTGCTCAGCATCGCGGTTTTCCAGGGTAGATTCGAGAACACCCTGATGCAAGCCATATCTGTATTGATATGAAAAAATATCTCCTCCAAACGACATATCAAACAAAGCGTACAGGTTGAACCCTTTATAACGCAGATTCGTGTTAACAGAGCCATACCAATCAGGTTGCATATTGCCCATTCTTACCAGTGAATCCAAATTCTGTCTGCCGTTCATATAAGCAACAGACCAGTTGTTTCTCTGTGACAGAACCGGGAGACCATGGTTGGCACTATTTTCTCCTTCATAAGGATTTAAACCCTGACGCGTTGTAAGGTCACCATAATCACCTCCTACAAAGGCAAAAGTTGCAGTTCCTGTACCGGCATCATTTGGATTTCCTGCAAGTATGACCTCAGTTACTCCTGGGTATAGTTCAATAATCTTATCTCTGTTATGCGTAAATGCAAAGCCCACATCCCATGAAAAGTCTCCTGACTCTACAGGTGTAACATCGATCATCACCTCTACACCCTGGTTCTGAAGATTACCGGCATTGATCAGCTGTCGGGTAATCCCGCTTTCAGTCGGCACATTCAGGGGGATGATCTGGTCATGGGTGTTGTCCTTATAATAAGCAACATCGATACCTGCACGACCATTCTTTAACCTCAGATCAAAACCTGCTTCGAACGACTTTTTCGTTTCCGGTCTGATGTTGGGAGAGATGGCTGTTGTGCTTTCAAATTTATACAATCCCATGTTTGGTTCTTGCGAGAAATTTTGCGTTACGAAACCAGACGACAATAAATACGGGTCAGTATCATTTCCAACCATTGCATAGGATGCGCGCACTTTTGCAAAAATGGATTCTGGCAGGGATAATGAGTTACTTACTACCCAGGACAAACTCGCCGAAGGGTAGAAGTATGAATAGTCACCCGTGCCGGTTGGATAGACCAAAGCAGTTGACCAGTCATTTCTGCCGGTGAGGGACAGGTAGAGCGTAGATTTGTAGTCAAGATTGAGATAGGAGTAGACCGAGTTAATGGTTTTACTGTTTCCAATTCCACCAGTTGGGACCGGACTTCCAAAGGAATTTTTGATATTATACCAATCCCTGATCTTGAAACCCCGATAGGTGCTATAACCCGAGCTTGAAACATCGGAACTCCAGGTTTCAGCCCCTACCAGTAGATCAAAACGCAAGTTTTCGTTCAACTCTTTTTCATAAAAGAGATTGGCCAGAAGGCTTGACTGAAACCTCCCTCCATGACCCAGATGGTAACTGGCATTACTTAGTCTATCAATGGATGTGGCGTCAACCTTAATCTCATCCTTAGTGGTAAATTCATTAAAATTTGCTTTGATGCTACCCGTAAGGCCTTTGGCTATATTGACATCCATGAATACATTGGCAAGCAATGAACTTTCATCTCTATCATACCACTTTTCATAAATGTTAAACCATGCCATGCTTTTTCTTGAATACATGTAAGTGCTGCTGTTTGTCGGATAAGGAACTCCACCATCCACATCTTTATAGTTGTCCCTCCACTTGTCCACATCATAGCTTCGCGGAAATCCATCATGAAACCATCCATGTTCCAACGTGTTTGAAGGAGGATTGCCAACTTTTGCTTTGGTATAATGCATTCCTGCACCCACAGTAATTATATCTTTTAACACTTCCTGCGTACCTTTTATACTAATTGAATTCTTGGAGAAGTCATTCATTGGCTGGACACCTTTATCTATGAAGTTTGTATATGAAAGCCTGAAAGTATTGCTCTCCCCACCACCTTCTATAGCAAGGTTGGTGCTGTTTACTAATCCGGTTTCGAACATCTTCCTGTAATTATCGGGCTGAGCCTCCCATTTAGCCATACTGCCATCATAATCAATATAATCCTGTCCGTCGAATCTTGGTCCCCAGCTGGCTGCAGTCTCCTCACTGTTGTTATGTTGAAGTGAGCCATATAATTGTCCATTAACCGTTTCATAAAATGCAAATTGCTGATTATCATGCTTGTCCCCGTCGGGTCGCCCATTTGTTACATGATTTGAAAACATACCGGCGGTTGGCCCGTATCCATATTCATTCTGGAAAGCCGGACTGTCATATACCTGACGAACACCAAGACTTTGATTAAAACTCACGCCTAATCCTTGTCTTTTGGTCCCGCTTTTTGTAGTGATCAGCACAACACCATGAAGCGCACGCGTGCCATACAAAGCGGTAGCCGCAGCGCCTTTAAGCACTGAAATGCTTTCAAAGTCATCCGGATTAAGGTTTTTAAGTTGATTTCCGTAGGCACCACTTACATCATTGTCCACAATGATACCGTCTACCACAAATATAGGTTGCGTGTTTGCACCCAATGTAGAATTTCCACGTATGGTAATTCGTGGACTGGCGGATGTGCCACCTGCTGTGGTATTGATCTGAACACCAGCTGATTTCCCTTGCAGCGCACTAATCGGACTCGTTGTTTGTGCCTGCACGATATCTTCACCCTGCACTGATGTTACAGAGTAACCAAGTGATTTTTCTTCTCTTTTTATCCCCAATGCTGTGACTACAATTTCCTCAAGGGCTGTAATGTCAGGATTCAGAGTGATATCAATGACGGTTCTATTACCCACCGGAACTTCCTGCATGGTCAACCCAACCGAGCTAAATACCAACAGTGCATCTCCATCCTGAACATCCAGGCTGTAATTGCCGTTTGCATCGGTTATTGTTCCCTGAGTTGTCCCTTTAATATAAACGTTAACTCCCGGCAGGGGTTGCCCGTTTTCATCGGTTACTGTTCCGGTAACGGTCACCGGCTGAAAGGCGCTTGCCGACTGTGTGAGATACTCATTAGGCGACAATACAATTTGCCTGTCCATAACCAAAAACCCTACATCTGTATTGTCAAAAACCTGGGTCAATACCTCTTCGATCCGCTGATTTGACAGATGTAAGTTAACTTTCCGGTCAACGTCAACCAATTTATCGTTGAACAGGAAGTAGAACTCACTCAGATCCTCGATCTCGCTGAGCACCTGTTCGACTGTAGTCTCTTCCAGGTCAAATGAAAGTCTCACTCCTTGCGAATAGGATTCATTGGCAAATATCTGGAGAGAAGCGATAAAAATAAGACTTGTGGTTAGTTTCATAATTCTAAGCAGTTTAAGTAAACGGCAAGAATTTCTTACTGTTTTACATAAGGCCTTGTATTTTTTCATAATTTAGTTCAGTTTAGCATTAATTAGTAATTAAACTCAGATTTCATGCATTTTGAGAGTTTTGATGCTAGATTACTTCAGGAAAGTGTTGCTGCACTTTCCTGATTTTTTTAGTTCGTGTTTCATTTCATAAGCAGTTTGTTTTAGTTTGATTAGGGTTGGTAATATTTAATCCAATAGAATATCAATTTCCTGGATCTGATAAGAACCATCCGCTGCCTGTACTCTCGGTCTCTTTTCGAATCTGATGGGACCGGTAAGGGCCAGAAGTTTCAGGACCCTGTCCAGGCTCTCTTCTTCGAAAGTAACCCAGTAGGTGTAATCGTTGATACGTTCATCCAGTACATTGAACTTAACATTGTACCAGCGTTCGATCCGCGTTAATAACATGGGCATGGGGTCCCTTCGCAGGACCAGTTTTCCGTCCTTCCAGGATGTGTAGGTTTCCGTTTTCGCAAGTCCAACTGCCATGTCTCCGCCTTCAAATTGGTACAGAGCTTCCTGACCGGATTTCATTTTTGCCATGAACCGATCCAGTTCTTCCTGTCTGTTTATCTTGCGGACTGAAAGGGATTCCTTTCCGGGCTGTGTGCCGTTATTTTTGTTTTTTGGCCGGTATAACACATGCTGCCCGGGTTTTAGTTTTGCCACGGTGATTTTCCGGTCATTCTCAGTGGTGAATAACTCGGCCGATCCCGATTCCAGGGTAAACTCCTGATAGCACTCTTCGGGGTAGGAATAGATGTTTATCCGTGTACCTAATACTCTGACATCTAATCCGTCCGTGCTGATAATAAACGGCCTGTTCCTGTGATGGGAAACATCAAAGTATGCCTCTCCGGTCAATTCTACCTCCCGGCTGTTCCCGGTAAACTTCACTGGGTATTTCAGTCTGCTTCCGTTGTTGAGGCTGCCGGTGGTTCCGTCAGGTAATTCAAACTGGCTCCGGGCACCCATCGGGCATACAATTTCATTATAGACGATCTCGGTCTGATTCTTCACCCACAATTTCTGGTTGTAAACCTCCCATCCCAGATATGCCAGCAGAGGCAGCAGCATGACGGCTGCGATTCTGGCGGTATATTTTAGAACCGTACCGATGGGTATTGTCTTTCGGGTTCTTTTTACCGATGATCTTCCTTTCTTTTTTTTATTCAGGTGGTTAATCTTGTAGTGGATCTTATGAAGTGTCGCTTCCTGGTTTATACCAACAACCGGGTCTTCTGATTCCCCGTTCATCTCATCCCACAGGAACCTCAGGTAGCGTTCATACCTGAGATTTTTTTCCGGAGTGTTCAACCAGTACTCCACTTCCTGTTTCTCCGGGATGGAAACGGTATCCTCAAAGTACTTCTTCAGCAGTTTATATGGTAACTCCTTGCTTTTTTCCGAATGATGATCTTTGGCCATATGCTTATTATGAGATACATTGCAATCCTTTCAACAACAAATCAAACTAAAGGTATGCCCCGTTGCAGCCTACCTCTAGTCTGATCTGCCCTAAAACTAAATCTAAACTAATCTACATTAAACCTAAAATGATAGACTTATCCTCGTTGCTATATGTATGAATGAAGTGACTAAAATACGTAGTCGGAAAGCGATTTTTTTTGCCAGATCAGAGCGGGGAGCTTTATGGCGCAGAAAACCAGGTGATTGCTGATGGAGAATATTAGTTCAAAAGGAACGGTTTTCCGGTGCCCGGGTCACGGGTTCAGCAGATAAACAGGTAATAGAAAATGAGCATTTGCAAAGATATGCCGTTCAATTCCTCTTTAAGGAACTGCAACGCCTTCGAGAGGTGCGTCTCAGCGGTGCGTGTAGATATATTTAGTGAGCAAGCAATTTCCTTTATTTTTAGTCCTTCTTGCTTGTTGAGCTTATATACCCTTTTTCTTTGGGCCGGCATCTTTTCGATATACCTGTTCGCCATCTCAAGTAACTCACTGTAAATAAGCGATCCATCAGTATCTGAAAGGGCTTCGGGTGCATTCTGAACAAAGTAGTCTTTGACTTTGTTTTCAATTGATTTCTTTCTGAAATACCCCCGGATGGAATTATAGGTAATGGTGAAGATGTAGTTCTCAAAATTGAAAGATGTAGTTACCTGGTGCCTCTTCTCCCATAGATTGACAAAAACCTCCTGTACAATTTCAGTTGCAATATCATGGTCCTTAGTTAATCCCAAAGCAAATCTGTACAACTTCTTGTTGTACCTGTAATACAAAGATTCAAATGCATCTACATTACCCTCTTTGAATTCCTTAATGACTTTTTTATCTTCCTTGATCATTACCGGGCTAACCGTTTATAACCTTTCGCATAACGTTGTGCGTATCGAGAAGAGCACTGTTATCAACAAATATATAATAAAAAAGCATTTTTGATTAAACACCGGTATTTTGGTGCCAGCAAAGATAAACAGGAGCGAGCATCAAGTTGAATCGAAGATCGCGAACACAAGTAAAATATTACAATCTGGTGAGCAATTGAAAATGTACGAACACCTATTCTACAGAGATACTTTTGAGTAGTTTGACAGGCTCATCGAAGCAATATAATAACAGAGAAAGGAGGAAAAAACATAAGATCCGGCATAGAAGATTTTTAATTGTTATTTTTATCCACTCCATGAAAAGATTGTATCCACATATTCTGTTTGGCTTGTCGCTGCTGTTCATATTGCAGGCAGCTGCTCAGGAACCAAGGCTCTCCTATCGCCTTCAAGCAGGAGAAAGATATTTACTGGATATTGATCTTCAGCAAAACACCCGTTCCGAAGCCATGAACAGTGACGAAATCACGCTTTACAGCCGTACGAAAATGGAGTTTATTGTGGACTCGACAGATGACCAGCAACAGTTCCACATGACCGTCCATTATGTAGATCTACTGCTTTCCATGCTTGCTCCGGGTATGAATATTGACATCAATTCAAGTACCGGGAAGAACCTGATGCTTTCAAATATGATTGATTCGTTGTCTAATGGCGCTTTTCACATGGTAATGGACGGCAGAGGCGAAATGAAATCCATAGAAGGCCTCGAACCTCTGTTTGAATCTCTTGCCACCTACCCTGCAAGAGATACCAATGAACATCAGGTCATTTTGAAAACGCTTGAGGAAGTATATGGACCCAATTCATTTAAGAGCTTGCTCAGCCTTTTTGTATCGGTCTATCCTGTGGTACAACCTATGACCAACTGGACCAGCAATGTGACCTATTACTTCAATACAAAGCCTGTGCTGATGGTGAACAGATATAACCTGACAAAGAGCACCGATGAGGTGTTGGTCATTCAGGGATTGGGGATGCTGAACGCCATGAAAGAGTTCCAGGAAAGAACCAGTATGGGAGTAGTTAAATCGGCTGTTTCCGGAAGCCAGACCTACGATTTTCAGATGGACCGGAAAACAGGGTGGCTGAAGCGATGTGTTTCCCGTCAGCGTTTATTGATTGAAACAACCATACTCAAAAGTTCATACCTTCCTTCAGGTCTGAAAATCCCCTCATACACAGAGACAGTTTTTGAAGTAAAGGGATCCAGGATTGAATGAGCTATTTAATTTGATTATGATGATACGAACCACCCTTTTCATGCTGATAATCATAGTTTCCTCAGAACTGGCAGCTCAACCCTATGAACACTCTCTGGGGATACGGGCCGGTTACTCCAGCGGAATAACTTATAAAGGATTTTTCAGGCACCAGATGGCAGCCATAGAAGGTGATGTGCTGTATAACCAGCACGGTTTCAACCTGTCACTGTTGTATGAATATCATCTTGAACCGTTGCAGAACAGGCGCTGGCTGGCCTATTTTGGCGGAGGAGCTTTCGGAGGCAACTGGGACGGAGAGTTATCCACTGGATTATCAGTTATTGCCGGAATTGAATACAACGTCAGGGATCTGCCCATTAATTTCGGCGTGGATTGGAAACCGATGATGAACATATACCGCTTTTTTGACATTGATTTACTTGATTTTGGTGTTTCTATTCGTTACCGCTTTAGCCTTTAGCCTTTTCTTTTTGCCGAAAGAACATTATTTTTATAGAAGTTGTGAACCATTCACCATAAATCCATTTGTTATGATACCAACTTTAAAGGATGTTCAATCGGTAGTAAAAAGGATCGAACCCTATGTACACAATACTCCGGTACTTACCTCCACTACCATAGACCGGAAAATGAATGCTACCGTATTCTTTAAATGTGAGAATTTTCAACGGATGGGTGCTTTTAAGTTCCGGGGGGCCATCAATGCAATTCTCCAGCTCTCGGATGAAGAACGGGCCAGGGGTGTCATCACCCACTCTTCAGGCAATTTCGCTGCTGCGCTTGCTTTGGCAGCCAGATCACTGGATACCAAATGCTATATCGTGATGCCCGGCAGTGCACCAAACGTGAAGAAGGAGGCAGTAGCCGGATATGGGGCCCAGATCATCGAGTGTTTACCAACGCTAAAGAGCCGGGAATCGACCATGCTCATCCATCAGAAAAAAACAGGAGCAACTTTTGTGCACTCTTCCAATGATACCAATGTAATCCTCGGGAATTCAACAGCTGTGTGGGAAATGGCTAAAAAAGTGGAACACCTGGATGTGATCATTGCTCCCGTGGGTGGTGGTGGATTACTTGCAGGAACAGCCCTTGCCACCAATCACCTAAGCTATTATATAGAAACCATTGGGGCGGAGCCCTTTGGGGCCGATGATGCTTATCTCTCCCTCAAAACAGGCAAAATCCAACCCAGCATTAATCCGAAAACCATTGCTGATGGATTGAAAACCCAGCTTGGAGACCTCAATTTTCCCATCATCCAAAAGTTTGTAAGCAAAATTATCCGGGTGGAGGAATCAGAGATCATTGAGGCTATGAAATTTATCTGGGAACGAATGAAGATCGTCATAGAACCTTCAAGTGCGGTGGCTGTTGCAGCGATGTTCAGGAACAGTTCAGAGTTTAAAAACAGAAAGGTCGGTGTAATCCTGTCAGGCGGAAATGTAGATGTTACAAATCTGCCATTTTAAAAAAAATAAGACCGGACGCTGATATTGGTACCCCTTAACACATTAACCTAATAATATGTTATATAACATAATTATGGGTATATGTACCGTTTCAAATCACATATTTTTGTAACTACACCATTTGGAAAAGGTGAAGTTCTTTTCTACTTACTAACTGACACTATTGCTATCAGGGCGGGTGAAATAAATTCACCTGCCCTTTTTAATGCCTTTCTGAGTGATGAAGATTCTTACTGAAAAAGCATTGATTACCGGGATCAGGAATCACAATTCCAGCATCCTGGAACATGTGTACCAAACCTACTTTCCCATGATTGAAGGATATATCATTCATAACCAAGGGAACAGGGACCAGGCCAAAGATGTGTTCCAGGAGGCCATGATCGTGGTATATAACAGGATTAAATCCAGTGAACTCAATCTGACCTGTAAATTCGGGACCTACCTCTATGCCATTTGTAAAAACATCTGGATGCAGGAGCGAAAAAAATACCAGCTTCATGCTGAGAAACTAAGGCAGCATCCAATGGTCGTCAATGATCCGGGTCCCGCAGACGATCCCCTGCTTCAGAATCATCTCACCCAATTGTTCGATAAACATTTCAATGAACTGAGTAAAGACTGCCAGAAAATTCTCTCCATGTATTTCAATAACTTCACCGTTGAGGATATCCGCTCTACCATGAATTACAAGGATCTTCACCATGCAGCAGACAGAAAGTACAGGTGTAAAAAAAGCCTTATTAAAAGGATTGTGAATGACCCCCTTTTTAAACGTTTAAAAAATGAAACACGTTGATCTTATCATAAAATATCTGTCAGGCGACATGAACCAGGAAGAGGTCGGATCCTTCGAGAAGGATCTGGCATCCAATCCTTTGCTAAAAGAGGAGTTTGAGGAAGTTTCTGTCGCCTACCGACTGATCAGAGACCAGCTTCAGCAGCGAGATGAAGAATCTTTCAGGGCCAAACTCGTGGAAATCATGGAAAAACCGGCTCCGAAGATTCAGCATAAGTTATTTGGTCACAGGCCCCCATGGTACTTCCTGCTGCCATTGGCCGGATCCCTGGCGATTCTGCTCACTGTTTTTTTGATCAACCAGAGAGGCGACAAAATTCTATCACGCTTTTTTGAACCTGACAAAGATCCGGTAATTCTCGCTTTCAATCAGGGAACAAGGGGTGGCTCAGAATCTGGGATACTTCTTTACCACGATGGCCATTATATGGAGTCCATGGATAAAATGTCAGAACTCCTGGAGAAAGAGCCGGAGAATCAGTTGGCGTTACTTTTCTACCTTCTGGCTGCCATGGAACTTGATCTGCAGGAAGCTGTCCTTGAGAGGGTGCTGCCTCTTTCCATTCATGCAGATCAACGATTGGGTCAATCACTAAACTGGTATACAAGCCTTGCTTTGGTGAAATCAGGTCGAATGGAAGAGGCTTCAACACAACTCCAGATGCTTACAGGGCAACCCGGACCCTACCAGAATGATGCCAGGCGGTTGCAAAAGATGTTGTTAAAATAATTCTTAATTTAGGGGCATAAGCGATCTGGTCTATGCCTTCTTTCCCTTTTTACAAACAACTTGATGCCATGGATTGCGGTCCCACCTGCCTTAGAATGGTGGCCCGCCATTACGGAAAACACTTTACCCTGCAAACCCTTAGAGAGAAGTCTCATCTAACCAGAGAGGGTGTCTCCATGTTAGGTATTGCACGGGCAGCCGAAGCAATTGGTATGCAGACCATGGGAGTATCACTTACATGGGAACGTTTGCGTAGCGAAGCTCCCTTTCCGGTCATTGTCCACTGGAAACAGAACCATTTTGTAGTGGTTTACAAAATCCGAAGAGACCGTGTATATGTGGCCGATCCTGGATTTGGACTTACAGTTTATTCCAAAGAGGAGTTTCTCAAAGGTTGGTTCAGTACGCGCAAAGAGGGGGAAGCCAAAGGTTCCGCACTGCTCGTTCAACCCACTCCGGATTTTTTAAACCAGGAGGATGAACCACTAAAGAAAACAGGTTTCAGTTACCTGTTTCGATACCTGGCTCCTTATAGAAGGTATGTGTATCACCTTATACTGGGAGTGATCCTGGGAAGTATCATCCAGTTTCTGCTCCCCTTTCTCTTCCAGTCTATGGTTGATTTCGGGATAACCAACCAGGATCTGCCCTTCATTTACCTGATCCTTTTGTTCCAATTTGTACTGATCCTGTCACAAATGGGTATCGATTTCATCCGCAGGTGGATCTTGCTTCACCTGAGTACCAGGATTAATATTTCATTGATATCTGATTTCCTCATCAAGCTGATGAAGCTGCCTGTAGGTTTTTTCGACACCAAACTGACAGGAGATATCCTGCAACGGATTGGTGACCACAGGAGAATTGAATCCTTTCTTACTACTTCCTCCCTTACCATCCTGTTTTCAATGGTGAACCTGGTGGTTTTTGCAATCATATTGGCCATATACAGCATCAAGATCCTTATTATTTTCCTGGGAGGGGCACTGCTCTATTTCATTTGGATCTACGTATTTATGAAGCGAA
The DNA here is from genome assembly GCA_039714655.1 of Bacteroidota bacterium. Classification (GTDB taxonomy): domain Bacteria; phylum Bacteroidota; class Bacteroidia; order Bacteroidales. Next base: position 43,000 of record JBDLIX010000004.1, on the reverse strand, counting down.
GGAGGTCATTGGACCATAAGTATTTCTCAAAAATGGCCGAAAATCAGAGCAAGCTGATCCAGATCATTCACGGGATCAGGGAGATCAAATTGAATAATGCTGAACGCATCAACCAGTGGGAGTGGAAAGATATTCAGGCTGCGCTTTTCAGAGTTAACATGAAAAGCCTCTCTCTTAATCAATACCAGGAAGCTGGCGGGATTTTCATCAACGAAACAAAAAACATCCTGATCAATGTAACAGCTGCCATTGCGGTCCTAAACGGGGAATTGACCCTGGGCGTACTACTGGCAGTAAGCTATATCCTGGGACAATTAAATGGTCCCATTGAGCAGATGATCACTTTCTTTCACAGAGCTCAGGATGCCAAGATCAGCCTTGAACGATTGGGTGAGATCTACGATTCGGAGGATGAGTACCAGCGCGAAACCGGCGTTACTATTCTACCGGTAATAGACCGGATAAGTGTGAGTGACCTTGAGTTCAGCTACCCTGGAGCTATTACCAGAAATGTGCTGGAAGAGATCAACATGACCCTTAAAAAAGATACAGTGACGGCAGTGGTGGGTGTAAGTGGAAGCGGAAAGACCACCCTGGTCAAATTGCTATTGGGATTTTATCCTCCTGCAAAAGGAGAGATCAGGGTTGGTGATATGAGCATTCAGATGATGTCGCCCGACCTCTGGAGAGGTCAGTGTGGCGTAGTCATGCAGGATGGGTTCATATTCTCCGACACCATTGCAAAAAATATTGCGCTGGGTGAATCAGAAATTAAGCCGGATCAGCTGATGTATGCTGCCCGGATGGCTTGCATCGATGACTTTATTGATCAGCTTCCCCTGGGTTATAATACCAAGATCGGACAGGAGGGGCTGACACTCAGCGGAGGTGAAGAGCAGCGAATTTTAATCGCCAGAGCCATCTATAAAAATCCCAGTTTTCTGTTCCTCGATGAAGGAACAAGTGCCCTGGATGCCAACAATGAACGAAGAATTATGGAAAACCTCCAGCTGGTATTTAAAGGCAAAACGGTGGTCATTGTAGCCCACCGCCTGAGCACAGTGAAAAATGCGGATCAGATTATTGTACTTGACCGGGGCCGGATCGTTGAAGAGGGCAAGCACAATACCCTGATCGCTAAAAAAGGACACTATTTCGAATTGGTCCGGAATCAGCTTGAACTGGGTAATTAATTGTCCCATGGAGAACGACTGGAAAAAACGGCTGGGTATGGTTTACTCCACCAATCCGGAGTTTCAATTTGAATCGGAGCAGCAGGATGATCAGGAGACACTTCCTCCAAATCAGCAGAGACTCTATGTAAGGCTCGACCGAAAGAATCGAAAAGGCAAGAGTGTGACACTGATTGAAGGATTCGAAGGAACCGAGGAGGATCTGAAATCCCTGGCAAAAGAGTTGAAGAGCAAATGTGGTGTAGGAGGTTCTGCGAAGAATGGGGAGATCCTGATCCAGGGTGATTTCAGAGATCGGATCCTGTCACTTCTGGAAGAAAAAGGATTTAAAGTAAAACGTGCCGGTGGATAAATCCGCAAACAACAGAAAGGTATCATGGTTGCTTGTTGGTATGCTCCTGGCATGCATAACCGGCAACCAGGTCAATGCACAGAACAGGGATCTCTTTTCCATTTCTGACACCTCCTATTTCAGAGCAGGAGAAGATGACTGGAACCTGATAGAATCTGTAATAAAAGGCGATCAAGCCAATCTCCTTCTATTGCTCAAAAGAGGAGCAGATCCCAATGCCAGAGCTGAGGGGGGAATGACCGCACTTATGTACGCAGCAGAGAGTGGTGATCTGACCCTGGTGAAGCTGTTGGTACTGAACGGAGCCGACCTTGAACTCTCCTATATAGAGAACACCACACCCCTGCTCATTGCGGTACTGAACCAGCAATTTGAAGTCACCCGCTACTTGCTTGAAAAAGGTGCCAACCCCGATCACAGGGATGAATATATGGGAAGTGCCCTGCTCTATGCGTGTGCCATGAATGATTTTCGAATAGCTGATCTGCTTCTCTTTTATGGAGCTTCAGATACAATCAGGGACCAGGATGGCAACAGTGCCCTGATGACAGCAGTGTTTTTCGGAAACATGGAAACTGCAGATGTACTCCTTCAGAACAACCTTGCAGTTGATGCAACTGACAGGAAAAACAATACTCCACTGATGATCGCAGCCCAGCAGGGAAACAGTGAGATGATCTTGCTACTCCTTGAGTATGGGGCCGGATTGGAAAAGGTCAATAAGAAGAACTATACACCGCTGGCCCATGCCATCCGGTACCAACAGGATACAGCAGCCAGGATACTGGTGGACAGCGGGGCCAACATCCATCACCATATCTCTGCCAGCCGGAACCTTTATGACCTTGCAGTCCAGCAAAACCAGAAAGCGACCCGGGAATTGCTGGAAAAGAGGGGAGCTGGTCCGGTGCCTCGACCCGACTTTGCCAAAATCGATGTGGGCTGGGGTAATTCTTACAGGAACAACGAACATATGATGCAATTCAGGCTATCCTGGGTGGATCATAAATTTGGTTTTTATGCGTTCACAGGATTTGATTTTCGTCCGGTATATCGAAAAGTTCAGGTACCCGAAAGCAGTTCCCTGATTTACCAATACAGGGAAAGCAGGTGGACATGGGCCCATGGTGCAGGTAAGTATTTCAGGCTCATTCAGGATAACTCAGCCATTGACTATGGGGTTTATGGTGAATTGTACGGCCTGCTTTCATTTCCGAACTACAGGGGGTTTCAGGAAAAACCACCCCTCCGGTATAGCCTGGTACCGGCAGCAGGTGTTTATATGAGCGGTAAAATAGCAGGGCTCAAAGCGGGTATTGAAAGGTATCATTTTGGAACCCTCCATGAAGGTCCGTGGAAAATGAATATCACCCTGTTCATCAGGATTTCATACAAGAGCAGTGACAATGTTTATAAAGAGATTGAATATTAAAGCCCGGGGATCGTGGATCCCCATTACGCTGGTCACATCTTTTCTTCTGGTGTTATCAGGCAATTTCATGGGCTGTGAACCGGAGGACTGGATCATTGAAGTGAATTGCAACGATTGCTATGGATATGCTCCTGACAGTGCCAAATTAATCATTTATGTGACCATCAATGCAGAAAACGATTCGGTTCCCCTAACCTTTTACAAGGGAAGTTATGAGGAGGGAGTGATCGACTGGCAAGATACCGCCACCACCGAGGAATTTTTTCTCTATTCGGAAATAGATCGTGAATACACGGTAGAAGCCACCTACAGTTCAGGAAATCAAACGATTATTGCATTTGATTCAGATCATATGCATCTTTACGATGCGGGAGTGGAGTGCGGATCCCCCTGTTACATCGTAAAGGGCGGGATCTTCGATGTTCAACTAATGAAGTAGGCTAATCTGTAATAACCACAGGCAGAGATGCTTTCATGCCATCAATTTTCAGCATGTACCTCCCTGGAGCCAATGACAACACTGGTATATAAAGCATTGCTGAACCCTTTTCAATCTCAAAGATGGCTTCCACCCGTCCATGGATGTTGACCAGTTCAACGCTCTTTGCTCCATGGGCCGGCTGAGGCAATATCAGGTAGAAGCCTTCCATGGCAGGATTTGGATAGAGCAGCAATCCATCGAAGGGATCCGTTGGCTGCATTCCTAACGCATGCCAGTAAAAAACTCCGGACACCTCGTTGTTGAACAAGGCGCTGTCCGTTTCAGCCGACCTGATAAGGTAGTCATAAAAACCTGTGGTAAGGAGGTTGCTGGTACTATCAACCAACCTGAAGGTATCAATAAGTCCCAGTCCGGGTTCCAATCCAATGAACACGGTACCTGATTTAACCATGGCCCCGTCAATCCACGACTCAAACCGGAGAGAGTCAATCCAGGTATTCCCTTCATTCTCAATGGCAATTACTACATCTGTATGTACCCCGTCAACTTCATCTATCTGCAAAACCGACAATGCCAGGTCGGGGTAATCATACCGCATCACCTCCATCTCCAGTTGGTTATTACCATAGTATTCATCCGAATCAGAAACAATCTGTGTATGTAACCTGTAATTACCCAGGTTGGAAAGGTCAAATAACTCTGAAACAATAAATTTCAACGCTTCACCAGGCAGAATTGGAGTCGTAATAGTGTCGAAGCTTCTGGGCTGATCGTCTAGAGAAACAGCGGTTGAAAACCGGTGAATGGTATCCATTCCGGCATTCCTCACAAGCAATATGACTTCCTCCTGATTGGTAAGCCAGGGACCGGATACTGGTTGAATGATCCTCATCAATGAAAGATCGCTCCCACGAAATGCCGATGCCGGAAAAACGATATCATCGATCCATGCGGCATCCTCGCCCCGGCTCATGGACTGGTCTTTCAGGTAAGACCAGGTTATCTCATGAATACCCGGTTCAAGGGTTGTAAAGTAACGGTTCCAACCCTTCTCGCCTGACCAGCTGCTATACAATACAGAATCCACATAAAACTGCAGGTAATCATATCCCACTTCCGATGAAACCCGATACGCAAAGGAGAGGGTATCCACATCACTTGTCTCAAATTCCACAGTTAACTCACTCACACCATAGTCAGGAATTGCCCCCGAGCGGAGGGAATAATGTGAAGAGGTGTAGGTCTGGTTATCGATTTTCCAGGGCGAATCTGAACTGTTGATGAAAGGATAGCGATCCGGTTGGTTGCTAAAATCTTCATAATGTCGGCCTGAAAAGAGCAAGAAACTATCCTGTACAGTAACATACCGATCACCTGCCATAAAAGGGCCGGCCTTTTGGAAATCCTTCACTGTACCTGCCATCTGTGCCCGGAAGGTCATCACAATGCCATCTTCTGGTTCCAGTACAGGAAGAGGATCAAATTCAATCCTTTCAAAAACGGAGATTCCTTCCGGATTCTCTGTTCCGGTCAATTTTCCGGTCCTGAAATGACCGACATTACGGATGGTCCATTGGCAGACCAACCACTCTCCTGGCTCTGCAATCCCATTCCCGTTCCCAGAGGGTCTGTCATCCCAGACAATTCCTTCGGAAATTAGGAGGGGTGCGTATGCTTTCTCCTTCAGGTAAACCGTCCGGCCTTCCTGATCCCCTTTCCAATACAATCCAAATCGTAAAGATTCCTGGTCAGCAACACCTGGTCCGGTCCCGATCCTGAAAACACTTTGAATTGTTACCGTATCACCGGCTCCCACTCTCTCTACAACCACCATAGAATCCAGGACGGCAATATCCTTATGATCTGTAAAAAGTACCAGTGTGTCATTTTCCAAATCTGCCCCACCCCGGTTGATCCATTGCATGTCAAGTGAAAACTGTTCTTCAAGACCGATCAAACCATCCTTCTCCACCGACTCATCGGACAGGTTGTACCGTGCCAGATCAAGGTAGGGATCCGGAGGAATACCTAACACCACCTCACCGGTAAAGGGAATGTACGCATCGCCAGAAACCAAAAGCTCCAGGGTTCCGCTGCTGATGGTATCGGAGATATAGAGTGTGGCAGTTCCCGCTTCAGAGGCATGAAGTGCATCAAGGAGCACTCCGTTTCGCGACAGAGCCACATAGTCGAAAGGAGCACAGCTAATATCCATTCGGTTTGACCCGATTGGCAGCACTGCAGGGTGCCATACCTCCCTGGTATTGGGCTGAGAAAACCACGGAACAATGGATGGGTCCCCTGCCAGCTGGTAGATCTCCCAATAAAACTTTTTCCGTGAACTGTTGCTCTGCTGGACAGCGATGTTCCCTCCAAATACCATCTCCCCCAAAGAAGGGGTCCAGAGTTCGCGGGACTCCCCATGAGAATGGAACACCTTGTCGTAATATCCCTGGGAGGACTCCTCATAAACGGGCTCGGCCACAATAGGGCCCACACCGACCGCCCAGAAATAGTCTTCATCCCAATAAGAATCGTTGGTGCAACCAATATAGGCCAGAGCTCCTTTTCCTGGTGCACGTATCAATGCCTCGGCAAAACACTCTCCCAGGTTAAATACATTGGTTTCACAACCGTTCCCGATCATCACCGGGTATTTCCCCAGGTTCTCCAAACCATCAATGTCATTCTGATGAAAAGTTGGATCAATCCACCTGTCATAGAGTCCATGCCCGGTATAATTGACAAAACCTACTCCTCCGGAAATAAGCTCCAGGATCCGGGTGTCACTCGTATCCGACCCGGGGTAAAGAAATGTATGGGCATTGAATCCGCTGTTTTCGTTGATGTAATGGTCATGTGCATAGTTGATCTGACCGTTGCCATACCTGCTGGCAAATGTACCATCCACCCCGGCGATCAACACTGCCTCATTCAGGAAAGAGGGATCGGGAAACTGATACTGTTCGTACTCCAGAACCTTGTCCAGTACCGCCTGCAATTGTTCCACATTGCTCACCGAGATCCTTCCGTAAAACAGATCGGGTATGTAATCATCTTTCCCATCAAAAGTGGTGTAGTAGAGATCTGTGATTTGTCCGCCGGACTGTGACAATGGAATATGCTCTACATCCCCCACAATCAATAAATAGGTGGGTGGGGCTATACCGACTGAAGGTTGGGTATAGAGTGATTCCAGATAGGACTTTATGGTCTCTCTGGAGCTTCCCACCCCGGACTCCTGCCTGTAAGCTTCCACCACCTTGAAGCCTTTGCGTGATTTCCACTGAATAAAGGGCTGCAGTGTCTCCCTGAACATGGTATCGGAAAGGATCACCATGGTCATGGGCTCTTCAACAAAAAGTGCTTTTTTCTCCGGTTGATCATTGCGTCTGATTACCCGTTGGAAGAGCCTTTCAAACGCTCGTGAAGCAATATGCTTTCGGTTCACCTGAGCCATGGTTTCAATGGTGCAAGTAACATTGAAATAGACCTTAACCAGGTTCCTGACTGGGTTGTAACGAATGGGATTAAAATGGAGCGTGCTCATGGCCAGCCCCCTCATCTTCCCTTCATACGCAACTGTCACCACGGGTCCGCCTACCCATTCATCGGCATCATAGGCCACTCCATTCTCAACAATATTTTCAGCAGGTGCGCCTTTTCTGACCGAAGGCATAGATGGGGAGATACTTGCATCAATACCCAGCTGTTGCAGATCGAAAATCACCGAATCTATCTGGTCGATTCGGATCCGGGCTATCTCCCCTTCCTCTGCTTCAAACAGCATTCTCTTTTCCGGGAGTGCGGGGACACCGGTGTCACCGGATAAAACATATCCGGGCATCTGAATAGAGACGAAATCATCTCCATCCTCAAATGAGGTCAATGTAAGGTGATCGATCTCCCCCCGGAAAATCAACCGATTCCCCTCGAAAACAAGCGTATGTTCAAATGCCTCTCCTCCTGTTGAAAGCTTTATATCTGACTGCTGAGCAGTTGTAACTATTGTCCCAAAAACCAGGCAAAAGAGTATTGAATATATACTGATCCGTCTGCGCATGGTTGCAATTAAACAAATTCCCGGCTAAATAGTAAACCTTATTATCGGTTTTAGGTTGCATAGTTGGTGGAAAAAAAGATTTTTTTCATAGAGGCATAACCATATATTTTCAATATTTTAGGAAGCTATAAGTCACACGCATGGGTATTCGTACTGCTGTCATATCATTGCTCTTGTGTTTAACGGCATCTGGCACTCTCCTGGCTCAGCCCAATAATAATGGAGTTCCCATGATCACCAACTACCCTCATAACATTACAGGGGGAAGCGAGCAGAATTGGTGTGTTACACAAGATGCCAGGGGTGTCATATACATTGGGAACAATGACAAAGGTGTACTTGAATATGACGGTGTGGAGTGGCGCAGCATTCCGATTCCCAATGATCCTATTATCAGGTCACTGGAAACCGGAGATGACGGAGTGGTCTATGTGGGGGGAGAATCTGAATTTGGTTACCTGGCCCCTGATCACATAGGGAATATGCATTACCGATCCCTTTCTGATACCATTGACCAGGAGAAGTATCCATTCACGGCAGTGTGGAGAACCTATTACCACAATGGAGAAGTCTACTTCTGTACCTTTTCCAAAATTTTCATTTTCAATCGGGAGATGGATCAACTCTCCATCCTGGAGACGCCTGAGTATACCTATTTCTCTTATATTATTGACGGTACCCTCTACGTTTCAGATTTTGGTAACGGATTGATGAAGTTTGAAAATGATGCATTTAAAACAGTCAAAGGTGGTGATTTTTTCAAGGAGATGGTCATTACCGGGCTGGTGAAATACGATGATAACAGGCTGCTTGCCGGGACTGCCGAGCAGGGGGTATACCTGTTTGATATGAAAAGAGGAACAGTGGATCATTCATTTCTCGATCATGGTCTTCAGGACCATTTCAGGAATGGAGTCATCACCTATATTCGGCCACTGAACGATGATTTCGTAGTGTCCAGTCTATATAATGGACTGGTGATTCTTAAACGGAATGGAAAGGCCAGTGAGATTCTTTCCAAGTCGGAGGGATTGATCGATGAGGACATCACCTATGTCTACTCCAATGATCAATTGAAAGGATCAGGTCCGCTCTGGATCACCAACTGGATGGGTGTAAGCAAACTGGAGACTCATAATCCATTCAGACAATTCACTGAAGCATCCGGACTTGAAGGGTTCATAAGTGATATTGTCGTATTTAACAAAAAGCTTTTTGTTGCCACATTCAGCGGACTCTATTATAAAAACTCCTCTTCCACCTCCACAGATTTTATTTCCCTACCCGAAACACGTGATCAAACGATCTGGCACTTGCATCTGTTCAAACCCTCTCCAAATGTGGAGCTTCTATTGGCCTCCTCCGAATACATGACCTTCGTGGTGGACAAACAGTTGAACGTCTCCTCCCTGGTGGACCTGGTTATCAATCCACACGAAGGATTGCAGGAACGAGAAGAGTACGTTGGCCGGCACCTGGTCCAGGATCCCAAACGCCCCGATATCATTTACACGGGCAGAATACAGATAGTCGGTTTGCAATATACCAGAGGAAGGTGGAAAGAGATCATGAGGGTGGAAGATTTGCCTAATGCTGTAATTCAAAAAATGGGAATTGATAAATACGGATACCTGTGGACCAGCACTACCAGTAGGGTAATTCGCATCGATATCTCACGCATCAATGATGCCACTATGAAATTCTTTTCTGAGGAAGATGGACTGCCGGCTGTTGAAAAGAACCAGGTATTTATAGATCCCGACTCGGAAGAGATATTACTGGGAACCGCAAATGGATTCTACCGTTACAATTACTTCAGGGACACCATCTACCGGGACACCATTCATAACAGTGTGCTTCCACCGGGCCGCAATTTTATCATGACCTTTATCAAAGACCGGGAGGGATATTACTGGTACTCTTTTGAGAATGAATATTCTGGATGGGGAGAACTGGTGGCACGCAAAAAGGAAAACAGGCTGGAGGTGGTCCGGGCAGAACCATTTCAACGTTTGCAAAACCTCTCTACAGATGTAATCTTCAGTGATCCTGAAGGAGGTGTATGGTTCGGTAAATCCAATGAACTATACCATTTTGACAAATCATTTACCAGAAACGATACACTGCCCTTCCGGACCCTTATACGAAGTGTTTCTATCAACAGCGACTCCCTGCTTTTCAATGGAACCAATTTCATTGAAGATGGCTTGGGGAAATACACGATTCAACTCACGCAGGCTGAAGCTGCCCGGCCCATGATCAGGCACCGATACAACAACATCGAATTCAAATGGGCCGCTCCATTTTTCGAGCAGGAGAAGGAATTAAGATATAGCTATATGCTGGAAGGATTTGATAAAGAATGGTCGGAGTGGGATGGTGCAGCATATAAAGATTTTACGAATCTTCCTTTTGGTGATTACACCATCCATGTGAAAGCCATCAATGTGTATGGTGATGAAAGCCTCCCGGCTTTTTACACCTTCACCATTCTTCGACCATGGTATGCCTCGATTCCAGCCATCATCACATACATCCTCCTTTCCGGATTATTGGTGTACATCATCATCAAACTTTATACCCGAAGACTTAAACAGGAAAATCTGAGGCTGGAAGGGATCATCGAGGAGAGAACTGCAGAGATCAGGAAACAGAAGGAGGAGCTTACCGACAGTATTGAATATGCCAGCCGGATCCAGCGTGCCCTGCTGCCACCCGATCGTCTCATGGACGACCACAACATGGAGCATTTCATTCTGTTTCGGCCCCGTGATATTGTAAGTGGTGATTTTTACTGGATGGGATTGAAAAATGAAAAACTGATCATTGTCGCTTCCGATTGCACCGGTCATGGTGTACCCGGAGCATTCATGAGCATGCTGGGAATGACTTTTCTGGATGAGATTGTGATCAAAGCTGAGATCACCAGTACAGATCAGATACTGGAGCATTTGCGGGAACACGTCATCACCTCGCTAAAGCAATCGGGAAAAAGCATTGAAGAATCGACCAAGGATGGAATGGACCTGGCAATGGTTTCCATCGACATTAACACACATGAGTTTCAGTTTTCAGGTGCCTACAATCCGCTCTACCTGGTAAGGAAACTGAAACGGAATGAAAAGACAAAATTGAATAAGGGAGAGGAGCTTGAGCTGCCCAGGGGATCTATTCATGATGATAAGAACCTGCTGTTGCAAATTCGGGCAGACCAGATGCCCATTGGGATCTCGGAAAAAACACTCCCCTTTACTGCTACCTCTTTTAAGGATGAAGGATATAGTATTTATCTGTTCTCGGATGGATTCCTGGACCAGTTTGGCGGACCACAGGGAAAGAAATTTATGTCAAAAAATTTTAAAAAGCTAATCCTCGAATTGCAATCAGTTCCCATGAAGGAACAGGGTGCTTCATTGGAAAAGGTGCTGCTGGGATGGATGGGAGAAATCAGTCAGATTGATGATATCCTTGTCATGGGACTAAGAATGGGTGAACATTGAAAGAAGAATCTAAGCTCTCCAGGGAAACCCTGCTCATACAACGCAGGGAGCTGATGGCCAGCCTTAAATACGCCAGTTTTATACAAAGGGCTGTGCTACCGGACCAGAAGTATATGGAGAACATATTGCATGATTTCTTTGTACTTCATAAACCAAGGGAACTTGTAAGTGGAGATTTTTATTACTGCTCACGGAAAGAGGAATACATAGTAGCAGCAGCGGGTGATTGTACCGGACATGGAGTACCCGGAGCCCTGATGAGCATCATGGGCGTATCATTCCTGAATGAGATCCTCAGCACCCGGGGTCCGGTAAAATCAAGCAGGATCCTAAACCTGCTTCGTGAGCGGGTTATGAGAGCACTCCATCAAAAGGGGCATGAACTGGAAAACAAAGATGCCATGGATATGGCACTTTGTGTATTCAATCCGAAAACCCTGGAGTTACAATATTCCGGAGCCAACAATCCACTCTATCATATACGCAAAAATGTCCTCACCGAAATCAAGGCCGATAAAATGCCTGTGGGTATCAATGCCATTGAGGAGGAGTCCTTCACAAGCCATAATTTGCAACTAAAACCCGGCGATATCGTATACATATTTTCTGATGGCTATGCGGATCAATTTGGCGGACCTCAGAACAAGAAATTCAAATACGGCCCATTGAAAGAGTTGCTCATTGGAATATCAAACCAACCCATGGAGAAACAACGCGACGAACTTGATAAAGTGATTACTGCATGGAGAGGTGATGAGTTCCAGGTGGATGATATTTTGATTTTCGGCATTAAATTCGTTTAAACCAGGCAACATGAAGTTAATTGCTTTCAGAATTCAAAATTTCAGATCGGTTGTGGATACGGGGTGGCACCAATTAGCCCATGACAATATTACCAGCCTCATTGGGCAGAATGAATCAGGAAAAACATCCATCCTTGAAGGACTCAAGACATTCCACGATGGAAACCTCATTGAAGACATGCTCCGGAGTGACCTCTCACTTCCCGACGTCACCTGCCGGTTCTCATTCCAATTTGATGAAATTGAAAATAGAATTGATAAAAAAAGGTTGACTCCGGAAATCCGAAAGCTGATCCGTACCATTGAAACAATCTCATTATCCAGACGGTGGGAGAACGATATGGACTCTCTCATGGTGATGGGTGATGAGTTGCAGGAAGTTTTCAATGCATCTGAGGACCAGATCAAACAACGGGAAATAGAAGTTCTGGAAAATCTGGAAAACCTTAACCAGAATATTGCTGCTGCATCAAAAACTCTGAACAAGGCTCAGGATGAAGTTGAATGGACCCGGGAGAAGGTCGAGTCCATTAAGCTCCGCATGAATGAATTAAAGCGCAATATCCGAAAGCTTTCTGCCCGGAATAATAAAGAGGATATAAGAAAAGAGCTGGGACAGGAGGAGGAGATGCAAGTGAAACTGAAGCAGACCCTGGAACAGAAATTAACCAAACAGGAAGAGAAGAAGGATATCCTGGATGCACTGGGTGAAAAAAGAGAAGCCTGCAACAAACATGAGGAGATCAAAGTTCAGATATCTGAAAAAAAAGAAGTACTTACCCTTGCCCAGGAGAATCTGAAACAGATCCTTCAGATGACCGGGATGTATCCGACTGAAAAGGAACAAAGGGCTGCAGAGATCAAGGAAGAGATCTATCGAACCGACATTGAAAGGCTAAAAAAGGAGATATCTCAATTGCAGGAAGAGTATGATGTCCAACTGTTGGCACTTGAATTCGTATTTGACGGAATTACCATTGAAAGCGCTGTGACAGCGGCAAAGAAGGAGATTGAATCACGAAATAAATTCTACAGCTCCAGGGAACTGGCCGAAGAGATCTTTAAGATCATTCCTGATTTTGAATTATTTGAAGATTTCGGTTCCCTCCTGCCCAACCGCATTGATCTGGAAGATATTATCCGTGCCAATAAGCGTGCCGAAGGCTACAAGGCAGCCATCAATTTTCTGACCATCACTGGACTGGAGTACTCCTTTTTCCAGCAGCCATCCAGCCGGATTCTGAAGCAGAAAATTGAGAATCTGAATGGTGAACTTACCCTTAATTTCCAGGATTTCTGGAGGCAGAATGTGGGCAAGAAAAACAAGATCAAGATCAATTTTGAACTTTCTCACTATGACCATACCAATCCTGAGAAAAGTGGCAAACCATTCATCGAGTTCTGGATCAAGGATGAACAAGAGCGCCTCTATCCCAAGCAACGAAGCCGGGGTGTCAGGTGGTTTCTCTCTTTCTTTCTGGAACTTAAGGCTACCGCCATTGATAAAAGTAAGAGGAATAAAATTCTGCTCATTGATGAACCAGGAGTAAGTCTGCATGCAAGGGCACAGGAAGATGTGCTGGAAGTGTTTGACGATATTAAGGAGCAGATTCAGATCATTTACACCACCCACTCTCCTCATCTGATCGATGTGAACAAACTCTACAGGATCCTGGCTGTACAGCGTGCCGTCGAAGACGATATGAAAAGTGAAACACTGGTCTACAGTGCGCGTTCCCTCAAATCAGCCACAGCCGATACATTATCGCCCATCTATTCTACCATGGGTGCCAGACTCAACCAGCAGGAGATTATCAAATCTTTCAATAATGTAGTTGTAAAGGACCTGGCCACCTACTATTTCCTGAAGACCATTGTTGCGCTTACCGGATTTGAAAAGGAGTGTTATTTCCTGCCTGCCTCAGGAGCAGAGAGTATCCCCATGATGGTCAATATTCTCATTGGGTGGGGCCTGGAATATATCATCCTCAATTTTGGAAATTCTGAAGAACGGTCGGTTCACGAAACAATGATGAGAGAGCATTTCGATAACAAAGTTGACCTGGCCAAGGAGCAGATGATGTTTCTGGATGATTTCCAGGATGCAGAGGATCTCTTCTCCACCATCGATTTCAAAAAATATGTAGTAAAAGTCCGGGAGGGTATCACGGTAAGAAACTCTGATTACCTTAAAGACAATAATTACTCGAGGGCCGTTCTGGCTTCCAACTTCCTGCAAGAGGTTCAGGAGGGAAATGTCAGTTTTAAAAATCTGGATGATGAGTCCCGCGACAACCTGAACCAGTTCATACAAAAACTCACCTCCATGCTCAAATGAAGCTAAAAGTCGTCACGCTCTTCTCCCTGTTGCTGTTATGCTCCATTCAGAGTGTGGATGGTCAGGATACACTTCTGTTATTCCATCCCACTGCATACAACCTGGAGGAGGTTCAACATCTGATTGACGAAGGCATTTTCAACATGGATGGTTATCATCTCCTGGGAGTCTATCATGAGCAGGAGACCTATGACTATGAAAAGGCCAGGGCTTACATTGAACTTCATCAGGATCAACATGTAAGTATTCGGGGAATCAAAGGGTCGCTTAATCCCGGGAATCTTTTTGGAGAGAACACCTGCTCCAGCCAGTTCAAACACCTTTTCAGCATCTCAAAAGGGGCGCTATTTATGGGTGGACCGGATATCCCCCCGGCCGTTTATAACGAACCTGTTCACCTTTTGACTTCGGTGACAGATCCATTCAGACACTATTGCGAGGCATCCTATCTGTTTCACCTGCTGGGCGGCTCCCAGAACCTCACATGGGAGCCCTTTATGGAGCAGGAGAAGCGATATCTGATCAGTGGCATCTGCCTGGGAATGCAAACGCTGAATGTGGCGACCGGCGGAACGATGGTACAGGACATCCCCACGGAAATGTTTGGAATCTGGATTGCCGAGGATATTCTCTTACTACCACCTGACCAGATGCACAGGAATTATGCTGATAAGGTAAATAGCGGTTGCGAAGCTCCTACCTCCTATCATTTTCATCACGTCAAGTTGGAAAAGAGAGCACTGCTGACCAGAGGAATTGGATTTAAGAGTAAGTCAGAACCCCTGGTGCTCAGTTCACATCATCAGGCTCTTGAAAAGTTGGGCAAAGGTTGGGTAATTGCTGCAACCTCAATGGACGGAAAGATAATCGAGGCCATCGAACATGATCGTTACCCGCATGTGTTCGGAGTTCAATTCCATCCTGAGAAACCGGGCCTGTTTGATCCCTCCATCGAACATCCCAGTACCTGTAATAGCACTATCAACTTCCAGGAAGCCATCAAAAATACCGATTCATATACCTTTCACAAGGCCTATTGGAAACATTTGGGAGATGTGTTGCAGAAAAGCAGGAATATTATGAAGATAAAAACTACTCGATCTCAATGAAATTGATGTTGAGGTCCAGGATGGAAGCATAATACTCACCCCGCTCCAGGATATCATCATCACCTTCCTCATACACCCAGTTGATTTTCAGGTCATAGCCATCATTATCAACCTCTTTCAGCTTTTTTAATATCCTCAGCATATATTTGGACGTCCCGCTGTTCAGGTACTCCATCTCAATATCCACTTCGGTATTGGAGGATGGCGATGAGGCATATGCAATGATCCAGTCGAGTATATCTTCATAAAACAGAGATACATCCTCCGGAATGGACCTTCCTTTGAATTTAATTTTCCCGGAAGGATCCAGCAATACGTATGGTGTTTTCTGAGTGGGTTGAAACTCTAATCTATCCATCCAATTGCTAATAATTCACTCCAAGATAGTAAATTTTTACGGCACAATCGCCCAAATCAATTTCATTTTAACACATATTTTCAGGCGCTAGATCAGAAATACATCCTTGCTAAAGGGGCGATATCCTCTGATGAGAAATTTCCTTCCAGGTACCTGAAATATCCAGTGATGGCAATCATGGCAGCATTGTCGGTGGAGTAACCGATTGGCGGAATATAGACTTCCCATCCCCGCCTCTCTGCCTCTTCTCTTATGGCGGTACGTAAACCTGAGTTGGCCGACACCCCTCCTGCTAATGCAATTTGCTGAATACCAGTCTTCTCTACAGCCTTTCGCAGCTTATTCATCAGGATCTCAACAATGGTTCTTTGCAGGGAGGCAGCCAGATCCGCCCTGTTCATCTCTATGAAATCTGACTCCTCTTTAAGTTGGTCTCTCAGAAAATATAGAAATGAGGTCTTTAAACCACTGAAAGAGTAGTCAAATCCTTTCAGGCGTGGCTTATTAAATGTAAATCTCTCAGGATCTCCTTCCAATGCCAGCCTGTCAATATGAGGTCCGCCGGGATAGGGCAATCCAAGTAGTTTGGCACACTTATCAAAGGCTTCTCCCGCTGCATCATCAATGGTTTTTCCAATGATCTCCATCAGGTGATGATCCTTAACCACCACCAGTTGTGTATGGCCACCTGAAACCAGGAGGCATAGAAATGGAAAGTCTGGAGAAAGCTCTTCAGATTGCTCCGATAGGATGAAATGCACCAGGATGTGGGCCTGAAGGTGGTTTACTTCAATCATGGGAATGCCCAATCCGGCAGTGAAACCTTTGGTAAACGATGTTCCAACCAAAAGGGATCCAAGTAAACCCGGACCTCGGGTAAAAGCTACAGCATCAATTTCGGAACGCAAAATACCGGCATTCTTAAGGGCTTGATCCACAACCGGAACGATATTTTGCTGATGGGCCCTGGATGCCAATTCAGGAACCACTCCCCCATACTTTTTGTGCACTTCCTGCCCGGCTATCACATTGGAAAGCAGCATCCTGTCACGCACCACTGCGGCCGATGTATCATCACAGGATGATTCAATTCCCAGAATTACTGTGCCCATGATAACTTTTACTATTTTTGTTACGTTCGGGATATTAGAAAGAACAAAAGTATTAAAAAGATAGCAAAAATAGGTCTGATCGTGGTGCTGGTGCTTTTGGCCGTTCCGGCATTGTCATTACTTTTTTTACAGAACAGACAGGTACAGACCATGGTAAGTAAATTTGTAGCCGAACGGTTATCGGATGAGTTACAGGCATCCATCACCCTCTCCTCGGTCAATTACTCATTCTTTAAAAGAATTCAGGTGAGAGACCTCTACGTTGAGGATCCACAGGGAGACACATTGCTATATTCAGAGCTTACAAAGCTCAGGATCAAACAATTAAGATCCGATCGAAAAGGAATAGAAATTAAGAAAATAAGCCTTGAAAATGCTTATGTGAATTTTGTCATTGACAGCACCAACGTGGTCAACCTTTCGTTTATCGTCGACCTATTGAAGAAGCCCCACGTTCCTCCGGAAAAGAAAACCAGGTTGCATATTGCTTCCATAGAGTTAGTGGATAGCAGATTTTCACTTTCAAGAATGATAAGAACCCCTGCGACCCCGGAGGTAAATTTTACAGACCTGGTTGTGAACGATCTGAACATCACTGTGGATGATCTCATCAGCTCCCTGGATACGGTTCGTATGCAAATCTCTTCACTCTCCTGCATTGAAAAATCCGGTTTTAAAATCGGGCAGTTTACCAGTCACCTCTCTGCCGGAAAAACACACCTCATTTTCAGCGACCTTGGAATTGTCACCGAAGGATCAGATCTGCACGTCCCCGTCATTGGATTTAATTTTGAGAATTACAAAAAATTCAGGCACTTCTCCCGCGAGGTTGATTTGACCTTCCGTTCGGAGGGTTCTTTGCTGGAAATGGCAGATCTCTCCTATTTTGTAAGGGGAACCAGTGGAATATTAGACCACATTGCCATTGATGGCAATGTCCATGGAAAGTTAAGTCATATGAAGGGTGAAGAGCTCTTTGTAACATTTGATCAAAACAGCACGCTGGCATTTGACTTTGTCATGATCGGGTTGCCCGAGGTTAATAATACCTTCCTCGATTTTCACTTCAGGGAACTAAATACCTCCTTCAAGGCCGTTCATGAACTGATGGGTCAGGTAAAGGAGGGTACCGGTGAGGCACTCTATCCCTGGAAAAACCTGGGTAACCTTGATTTCAATGGTCAGTTTACAGGCTATTTTGATAATTTTGTAGCAGCTGGTCTGCTCAATACAGATATGGGCAGGATGGTCATGGATCTGTCATTCAAACCGGACACCGTCCGGGGTGTCGATTTTAACGGACGATTGAGGACCCGTGATTTCAGGCTTGGGGAATTCCTCAACCAGGAGGAGACCCTGGAACAGCTTGATATGAATGTATTTGCCGACGGGAACCTCTACCGCGGTCAGATTGAAGCCGACCTGAAGGGCACCATTGATACCCTGGAGATCCTCAAATATTCCTACAGCAACATCATGCTGGATGGTGCATTTACAAACAACACATTTGATGGTGGGATCAGCATCAGCGATCCCAATATAAAAATGGATTTCCTGGGAAGAATGGATTTTTCAGGCGAAGTTCCTCTCTATAATTTTACAGCAGATGTTGCACGAGCCCGACCCTATTTTCTGAAATTGGTTAAGGAGGACCCCAATTCATTTGCCTCCTTTTTGATTGAAACCAACATCTCAGGAAAAACAGTGGACGAAATGAACGGAGAGGTGAGACTGGTGAACAGTCTGTTTCAAAGGAAAGATGCACAGTTGCAACTTTATGATATGACCATCTCCACCCGAAATACAGCAGACACCTCCCTTCTCCAGATCAGATCCGAAATGTTTGACGGCAGCATTGAAGGACAATACAAACTCTCCAAGTTACCTGCTTCATTCCAGAACCTGGCGGATCAATTCTTAGATATCATGCCAAACCAGGAACCACAAACAGATATGGTGAATCATTTTGTCTACCAGGTTGATTTTAAACGAATGAATCCGGTGCTTGACTTCTTTTTTCCTCTGCTGCAAATTGGTAAGGAGAGTCATGCACATGGGCAATATAAACCATCAGAACAGATCTGTACCACCAACGGATTTTTCCAAAATCTTCAGATTGGACA
Source organism: Bacteroidota bacterium (assembly GCA_039714655.1). Taxonomy (GTDB): domain Bacteria; phylum Bacteroidota; class Bacteroidia; order Bacteroidales. The sequence continues at coordinate 24,175 of JBDLIX010000004.1, read as the reverse complement.
AATCGGATGGAGCAATGTAGACCTCTTTTCTGAAATTAGGAATGATGAGTTCCAGGTTCATTTTCAATCCGACAGCATGACTTATGGGAAGAGTTACTCCCTGACTGAACATAAATTTTCTCTCTATGCAGCAAATGACACGGCACATCTGGATGCTGCATGGGACAACCGGATTGAGCCCAGGTACACCGGTGACCTTAAACTGATGGGAACTATTGTGGCTGATTCTCTGAAAAAGAGAAACTTTCGCATTGATATTCTGCCCACTAACCTCTATATCAATGATGCCCTGTGGAAGGTGAGCAGCTCCAATATCCTTCTCAGAAAGCAATACATCCATATGGATAGTCTCTCAATCAGCAGCGAAGAGAAATACCTGGTGGCGGACGGAACCATCTCTTCAGTTGAAGAGCAGGATTTTGATCTGGAACTGCAGAACCTGAACCTGGCTGAGCTCTCCAGTCTGGCCGGGATCAATGTTGATCTTATGGGAAATATCACGGGAAATATCAATTATCAGCAGATGGAAGGGAATCCAACCATTTTCTCTGATCTTGCTGTGGACACCCTCCATTTCAACCAACAATTGCTGGGACCAACAACGCTGAATGCCACCTGGAATGATGCTCAAAAATCAATTAATATGAAGCTGCTTTCGGAAACAGGCAACACCAGGGTGGTAGAGATGGACGGAACATTTACCCCGGGCAGTAACTTGCTCGATTTTGACATCCATCTGAATGAATTTGAGCTGGAAGCGCTCAATCCATATGCCGAAAACGTAGTCAGTAATCTGGATGGAAAAGTGAATGTGAGTCTGACACTCGATGGGAACGTGAAAAAACCCGAATTAAATGGGGTAATCGAGTTTATGGAGGGTGCCGCCACATTTTCCTTCCTCAACACAAGGTACATTTTCAATGATCAGATCCGGATTTACAACAACAACTTCTACCTGGAAAAATTCATGGCATCAGATGAATTGGGGAACAGGGCCCACATAAATGGTACCATTTCCAACAACCATTTTAAAGATTTCTATACCAACATCAATATCGAGGCAGACAACCTGTTATGCATGAATACTCAGTCAAAGGACAACGAAGTATTCTATGGGACCATCCATGCCACAGGTAATATTGGGGTCCGCGGAAGTCCCGATGAAATGAAACTTAACGTTAAGGCCACCACCGAACGAAATACAGCCATTTTCCTTCCGCTATACAATGCCAGTGAGGTGCAGACCAGTGACTTCATCACGTTCATTCAGAAAACGGATGTGGTGAAAGAACAGTTTTCAGAACAACTTCCAACATTTGGGGGAGTTGAAATGGAGCTGGAGGTGGATATCACCCCCGATGCGGTTGTCCAGTTGATCTTTGATCCCAAAGTAGGTGATATTATTGAAACAAGTGGCCGCGGCAACCTGCGAATCATGCTCGATCAGGGCGATGGTTTCAGAATGTTCGGAGATGTAGAGCTGTTGAAAGGAGACTACTTGTTTACGCTGCAAAATGTGATCAATAAACGCTTCCAGATTGAACCAGGTGGAAGGATCAATTTCAATGGTACTCCCACCAATGCTGCCATAGACCTTAATGCCATATACACCACCAGGGCTGCACCATACAATCTTTATCCCGGGAGTAGCAGTGAGGCACCGGAATCTTTAAAAAAACGAATTCCGGTAGATTGCCATCTTTTTCTGAAAGGAGAGCTCCAGGCCCCCACCATCTCTACCGGAATTGAAATGCCAACTGCCGATCCTGAAACCCGGGACCTGTTGGAAAACAGTACCAGTACAGAGGAAGAGTTGATGAAACAGTTTCTATCATTGCTGGTGATCAACAACTTTTACAGTATTTCCGGATATGGAACTCAGAATGTCGGTACAATGAACAGTTCAATTGCAGGAGTGACAGCCAGTGAATTACTCTCCAACCAACTCAGTAACTGGCTCTCCCAGATAAGCGATGATTTTGATATCGGCGTCAATTACAGACCCAGTGACCAGATCAGCAGTGATGAACTGGAAGTGGCTCTCTCCACCCAGCTGCTTGACGATCGAGTCATTATCAGTGGCAACGTGGATGTGGGAGGCCAGGAGATGAATCCCAGCGAAGCCTCCAATAACCCATACTTTGTGGGTGATTTCGATGTGGAGTTCAAAGTGACCAACAATATAAGTGTTATCGCATTTAACAGGGCCAGGGATGAGTTGCTTTTTGAAACGGCCCCTTACAAACAGGGAGTAGGCGTTTCCTACAGGGAGGAGTTTGATGATTTAGGTCAGCTCTTGACAAGATATCGGGAAGGGCTTACCAACCGAAAAAAGAAAAAGAGAAAATCGGGTGAGCCTGAACCGGAAGATTAAATCTTTTCTATCTTAGCGACTTATTATTTCCAACACTAAATCTTAGATTATGTTTATAGTAATGGTTGTCGTGTTTGTTCTGGGGTATCTTGCCATAGCCCTCGAACACCCGCTTCATATCGATAAAGCCATTCCGGCTTTAATGATTGGAACATTGTTGTGGGTTCTCTACATTTTTGGCGCATATGATATTTTTACAGCTGGTTTAAGCGAAGCCTGGAATGCATATATTCATGATGGCCATTCAGGTCATGGTGAGCCAGGTATTGAAGCCATGCGCCACTTCATTATTGACAAGGAGATCATTCATCATCTGGGAGAGATCTCTGAGATCCTCTTCTTCCTGCTTGGAGCTATGACCATCGTAGAGGTCATTGACAAGCATGATGGATTTAAGATCATCACCGACAGGATCAAAACCACCAAAAAGGTGAAACTTCTGTGGATACTCAGTGTCCTCACCTTCTTCATGTCCGCTGCCCTGGACAACCTCACCACAACCATTGTGATGGTGGCACTGCTCAGAAAGCTGGTATCTGACAAAGAGACCAGGTGGTTCTTTGCTTCCATGGTGGTCCTTGCAGCAAACGCAGGTGGGGCGTGGTCCCCCATTGGAGATGTGACCACCATCATGCTCTGGATCGGTGGTCAGGTTACCACCGGAAGTATTATTGCCAACGTGATCCTCCCGAGCCTGGTAACCATGGTGGTACCATTGATCCTTCTCAGTTTTACTTTGAAAGGAACCGTGAATCGTCCGGAAATCGATAAAAATGAGAAGACGTACACGACTCCGTTTGAGCGCAAACTATTGCTGATCATGGGTGTATCCGGACTCCTGTTCGTTCCTGTTTTCAAAACCGTTACCCACCTGCCTCCCTATATGGGCATGCTTCTCTCACTGGCGGTGATCTGGCTAACTTCCGAACTCCTTCATAAGAATAAACCGGATGAGTATAAAAAGCGACTCAAGGTGATCTACATCCTGGAACATGTGGATACACCAACCATCTTCTTCTTCCTTGGGATCCTTTCAGCTGTTGCTGCTCTTCAGAGCGCGGGACAACTAACCGTGCTCGCATCCTGGCTGGATGAAAACCTGGGAAACATTTTCCTGATCGATATGGCAATCGGTGTTCTGTCTGCCATTGTTGATAATGTTCCACTTGTGGCCGGTGCCATGGGTATGTACCCCATCGAAGATGCAGCAAGTATGGCTGCATTAACAGATCCGGCAGCCATTGAATATGCACAAAATTTTGTGCAGGATGGCCTCTTCTGGGAGTTCTTGGCTTACTGTGCCGGAACAGGTGGGAGTATCCTGATCATTGGATCTGCAGCTGGTGTGGCTGCCATGGGTATGGAAAGAATAGATTTTATCTGGTACATGAAACGTATCTCACTGCTGGCATTGCTGGGATATGTTGCAGGAGCTGGTGCCTATTACCTGCAGACTTTGCTTTTACACCACTGAGAACACCTATAGAGTCTGTTAATAAAAGCAATAAAACTTTAATAACGGGGTATACTACAACAGGGTATATCCCGTTATTTCTTATATATTTGACGCAAACCTTTAACACATGAAAAGCTTGATCTTTCTACAAGTTACCAATCTGGATACCAGTAATATACAGGGAACTTCCACTGAATCCTTTATTGATATTGCCATCAAAGGGGGCTGGGTGATGCTCCCCATCGTATTATTAAGTCTGATCGCTGTATACATCTTTTTTGAAAGGTGGTTTGCCATCAAAAAAGCGGCAAAGGTGGACCAGAATTTCATGAACCGCATCAAAGATTACATCATGGACGGCAAAGTGGATTCGGCCCAGGCGCTATGTCAATCAACCGAAAATCCGGTAGCCAGAATGATCGAAAAAGGGATCAGCCGGATCGGCCGTCCCCTGAATGATGTGAATGCTGCCATTGAAAACGTGGGTCGGCTTGAGATTTACAAACTGGAGAAAGGTCTTCCCACCCTGGCCACAGTGGCAGGAGGAGCACCCATGATCGGTTTTCTGGGAACAGTCATCGGTATGGTCCAGGCTTTTCACCAGATGTCGACTGCAGGTAACAATATTAACGTGGGACAGCTCTCGGGAGGGATCTATACTGCACTTATTACCACCGTGGCCGGTCTGATCGTGGGGATCATTGCCTATTTTGCTTACAATTCCCTTGTGGCACGTGTAGATAAGGTGATCAATAACATGGAAGCAGGCACTTCTGAATTCATCGACCTGCTGAACGAACCAGCTAAATAGGTATCATGGCACTTAAACCCAGAAACAGGGTCCTTGATAATTTTGCCATGTCGGGTATGAGCGATATAGTATTCCTGTTGCTGATCTTTTTCATGCTCACCTCTACCCTTATTGCGCCCAATGCACTAAAGATGCTCCTGCCCAGCCGTGGACAGGTGACCATACAGTCAGAATCAACCATTCCAACCGTAACCATTCATAGCAGCAGTCGCATCACCATAGACGGCAGAACGGTCACGCTGGAAGAACTTGGTATGGTACTTGATGCAAGGTTACAGGGGATTCCCGAACCTACCATCAGGGTGGTTACCTCATCGGCCGTATCGGTGGGTGATGCGGTGAAGATTATGAATGTGGCTGCAGAAAAGGATTATACCGTTGTCTTAAAACAACTATAATGGCAATCGAGTCGAGAAATAAGACCAATAAGAATTTTTCCATGTCGGGTATGAGCGATATTGTCTTCCTCTTACTGATCTTCTTTATGATCACCTCCACATTGATCGTTCCCGCAGCTCAAAATGTTAAATTACCGGAAAGCAACAACCAGACCCAGGCCAATCCGGTACTGGTGGTCTCCATCGATCTTAATAAAACAATTTATGTAGACGATCAGGCTTACGGACTTGGTGAATTAGAGGGTGTTCTCCGGAAGAAACTGGAAAATTATGGCGAAGCACCCACCGTCAGGTTGAATGCCGACAGGGACCTGAACATGGACGAGGTATTTGCATTCCTTGATATTGCCAGAAGAAACAGGTATAAGGTGATCCTTGGCACCAAACCTTCCAATTGATTGAATAAAAATCATGAAGCTCAACAGAAGAGGCCTCATAGCGACCATTGTCTACCACGCATTGCTGGTTCTGCTCCTGGTATTTGCCGGTTTGACATTTCCCGACCCACCTCCTGAGGAGGACGGCATCCTGGTGAATTTTGGCACGGATGAAACGGGTTTCGGCGACTATGAACCTCAGGGAGATGACCAGCAGGCTGGTGATCCTGACCTGCCAGTGGTGCAGGAGACCCGGGAAATTGAGGAAGAGACTGAGCCGGTGCAGCAAGTGGTCGAATCATACACCCCACCGGATCCAAAACCGGTGGATAACACCCAGGATGTGGAGGAAACGCGGGTTAAGGAAGATCCTAAACCCACTGCGGAGGAGTTGAAGCGACAACGACAGGAAGAGCTGGAGCGTCAGCGACAGGCAGAATTGGAAAGACAACGACTGGAACAGGAACGCATTGAACGCGAACGCCGGGAAGAGGAGGCGCGGATTGAGCGGGAACGACAGGAGCGGGCTGAACAACTGAATAATATGGGGCGGGATGCATTTGGACGCCAGGGCGTGGGCGAGACTGAAGGTTCAGAGGGAATTACTGAGGGTTCCGGGAACCAGGGAGTCACCAACGGGAGTCCCGATGCCGACCGGTATGACACAGGAGGTGGACTGGGTGATGGAATATCCTTCGGAGGTCTGGGATCACGAAGCGGAAATCTGCCCAAACCCAATATGTCGGGTTGTGATGTTACCCAGAAAATTGAGGTTAAGGTTGAGATCCAGGTTGACAGAGATGGAAAGGTGATCAGCGCAATTGTCACCAATGCCACTTACCAGAATAAATGCATTTGGGATATGGTGGTGGAGGCTGCCAAAAAAAGCCGGTTCTCTGCCGATCAGGGCGCCAACTTCCGTCAGACCGGATGGATCAAATACATCATAGTACCTTAAAAGCATCCAGAATCAGTTTGGTAGCTGCCGCCAAAATAGCCACCATTACAACATATCTGATAAATTTAGCCCCCCATTTCACGGCAATTTTTGTACCGATAAAGGCACCTGTCATGTTTCCTGCTGCAAGGACAAGTCCCATCCAGAGATTCACATCTTTGTGAAAAAAGAAGATAAGCAATGCCAGGGGTGTATAAAGCAGTATCACAAATAGTTTCAGGGCATTGGCCTTGACCAGTTCAAATCCACTTCCAAGTACCAGGCTGGTGAGCAGAAAGAATCCTACCCCGGCCTGAATGAATCCGCCATAGATCCCCACAAAGAAAAACACGATCACCTGTATCCAATATGGGATGGGCGGATGCTCTTCATGACTGTTGATCCAACGGTTGGGATTCAGCAATATGAGAAAGAAAACCAGAATCATAACCCCGGCGATAGCCAGTTTCATCGCTTCATCATTAAGGTTCACTGCGATAAAGGCCCCTGCGATGGCTCCCACTGCAGCAGGTATACCCACCTTAAATCCAGAGGGAAAATCCATCACCTTTTCCCTGTGAAATGCACTTACCCCCACCACATTCTGGAGAAAAATGGCAATCCGGTTGGTCCCATTTGCCACATTGGGCGGAAGTCCAAGAGCCATAAGCACCGGGAGAGTCAGCAGTGAACCGCCTGCGGCCAGGGTATTGATGATCCCGGCTACAATACCCACGGTCACCACGAGGATGTAGGTATACCACTCCATCTAAAACTGTCTAAGCAAACATGGGGAAATCTGCCATCATTTCATTCACCTCATGACGAACATTCTCTATCAACGGTTTATCGTCGATATTCATAATCACACGGTCAATCTGTTCAACGATGGTTGGAATAAGATCCTCCTTTACACCCCTGGTAGTGATGGCCGGCGTTCCAACCCTGATCCCACTGGTTTGGAAGGGGGATCTGGAATCGAATGGCACCATGTTTTTATTGACAGTTATATCAGCCTCCACCAGGATATTTTCGACCTGTTTCCCGGTAATATCCTCAGTTTTTGTACGAAGATCAATGAGCATGGAGTGGTTGTCGGTGCCATTGGAAACCACCTTATACCCCTGCTTTATAAATGCATCGGCCATTTTCTTTGCATTCTTTTTTACCTGTTTCTGGTAAGCGATGAAATCATCGGTCAGCGCCTCGCCAAAAGAGACTGCCTTGGCTGCAATGATATGCTCCAGCGGTCCGCCCTGAATACCCGGAAACACAGCCGAATTGATCAGGGAAGACATCTTCCTGACCACCCCTTTTTTGGTGGCTCTGCCCCATGGATTATCAAAATCCTTTCCAATAAGAATGATCCCTCCCCTCGGCCCTCTCAGTGTTTTATGAGTAGTAGATGTCACAATGTGGGCATGTTTCATCGGATTATCCAGGATCCCGGCAGCAATGAGTCCTGCCGGGTGCGCCATGTCCACCATAAATATGGCTCCGATCTTATCGGCTATGGCCCTCATCCGTTTATAATCCCATTCTCTGGAATAGGCCGATGCACCACCCACGATCAATTTGGGTCGCTCCTTGAGTGCCACCTTCTCCATGGCATCGTAATCCACACGACCTGTTTTTTCGTCCAATCCATAAGAAACTGCCTTGTAGAGTATACCAGAACTATTCACAGGAGATCCGTGCGACAGGTGCCCGCCATGAGACAGATCAAGGCCCATAAAAGTATCACCTGGTTCCAACACTGTGAGAAATACTGCCATATTGGCCTGAGCTCCGGAATGGGGCTGAACATTGGCGTATTCGGCTCCGTAGATCTGACAGAGCCTGTCGATGGCCAGTTGCTCAATTTCGTCAATTACCTCACATCCTCCATAATACCGGTGTCCCGGATACCCTTCTGCATATTTATTGGTCAGGCAAGAACCCATGGCCTCCATCACCTGTGTACTAACAAAATTCTCTGATGCGATCAGCTCAACACCCCTTTTTTGGCGGTTATGTTCGTGATCTATGAAAGTGAAAACATCAATATCCCTCTTCATTTCTGATGGTTTTATGAAAATATCTTCAAATTTAGTGTTTTGATTCTGTAATTAAGGGAAAGTTGATTCGTCTTTTATAAAAATCTTAACCAAGATGACAGTTAGCCAATCAGTATCCCGTGAAGCAGGAATAACAGGGCGGCTACCAATGCACCGGAGAAAGGCCCTATTACAGGGATCCAGGAATACTTCCAGTCACTGCTTCTCTTATGGTCCATGGGTAAGAGGGCATGCATGATCCGGGGAGAAAGGTCACGTGCCGGATTGATGGCATATCCTGTAGTCCCCCCCAGGGAGAGACCAATGGCAGTCACCAATAGAGCCACCGGAAGTGCACCCAGGGTACCCAGCCCGATATTGGCCTCCACCTCGCCTCCCAAAGTCAGGGAAGGTTCGGCAATGTACAGGATTACAAAGATCAGTACAAAAGTACCGATCACTTCACTGATAAAGTTACTGACCGGTTTCCGGATGGCCGGTGCTGTAGAAAAACAAGCAAGTTGTGCTCCGGAATCCTCTGTCAGGTTAAAGTGATGGCGGTAGAAGAGCCAGACGGTAAAAGCGCCGGCAGCGGCTCCGGCCAATTGTGCCAGAATAAAGGGGATGACCTGACTCCAGGAGAAAAGCCCCGCTGTAGCCAATCCGAGTGTCACCGCGGGATTTATATGTGCCCCCGATACCGGTCCTGCCACTGCCACTCCCACAAAGACTCCCAGTCCCCATCCCAGCGCAATAACAATCCATCCACCATCATGTCCCTTGGTCCCTTTTAGCACCACGTTGGCCACAACACCATTTCCCAATAGGATCAGTAGAAAAGTCCCGATAAATTCTGCAATAAATTCGTTCATAGTAAAAAAGGTTAGTGGTTAGTGGTATTGGTTAGTGGTCCCAGTTTTTTGCACGGGAAACTGCCCTGTGCCAGTTATCCTTCAGCTCTTTCTGGTTCTCTTCTGAGATATCTTTGAAGAAGGTCCGGTCTGCTGCCCACTGCTCACCAATTTCCTCAATGGTTGACCAATATTTAACAGCCAGTCCGGCCAGGTAGGCAGCACCCAGCGCTGTGGTTTCGATGGTCTTTGGCCGGATCACCGGAATGCCGAGCAGATCTGACTGGAATTGCATCAGCAGGTTGTTTACCACTGCTCCCCCGTCCACTTTCAACTCCCTGATGGTGATCCCTGCATCATCCTCCATGGCCTGCATGACATCGTTTACCTGGAAGGCTATACTTTCCTGCGCGGCACGTGCAATATGGCCAGCGGTAACACCCCGTGTCAATCCGGCAATCATCCCACGGGCATATGGATCCCAATGGGGTGCACCCAATCCTGTGAATGCAGGGACAAAATAAACCCCTCCGTTATCTTCCACAGATTCAGACAATTGCTCTACTTCATTTGAATCTTTGATCAAACCAAGACCGTCCCTCAGCCACTGAATTACCGCCCCACCAATAAAAATACTTCCCTCCAGGGCATAAGTGGTCTTACCCTCAATCTGCCATGCGATGGTGGTGAGCAGGCTGTTACCCGAAAGCACCGGCGTATCTCCTGTGTTGCAAAGAATGAAACATCCGGTTCCATAAGTACATTTAACTGTTCCCGGGGACATGCACATCTGACCAAATGTGGCCGCCTGCTGATCTCCTGCAATCCCGGCAATTGGGACGGGTATTGAAAGGATCCCCTCTGAAGTTTCACCATACACCTCTGAGGAAGATCTCACCTGGGGGAGTACAGTTGAAGGAATATCAAATAATTCCAGTAATTCCGGATCCCATGACAATGTATTGATATTATACAGCATGGTCCGGCTGGCATTGGTCACATCAGTCACATGCACCTTGCCTCCGGTAAGTTTCCAGATCAACCATGAATCAACAGTTCCTACAGCAAGATTACCGGATTGTGCTTTCTCCCTTGCTCCCGGTATGTTCTCCAAGATCCATCTCCATTTGGTTGCCGAAAAATATGCATCAATTACCAGACCTGTCTTGTTTCGGATCATCTCTTCATATCCTTTTGCCTTCAGATCATCACACATTCCTGCAGTCCGACGATCCTGCCAAACAATGGCATTGCAGAGCGGTTCACCCGTTTGTCTGTCCCACACCACAGCCGTCTCCCTCTGATTGGTTATTCCGATGGCTGCCAGATCTTCTGCCCCAATTCCGGCATTGCTAAGTGCTTCACTTAATACCTGACGCTGGGAGGACCATATCTCATTCGGATCATGCTCGACCCATCCGGGCTTAGGAAAGATCTGTTTAAACTCTTGCTGTGCAACCCCTGCCATGGAACCATTATGGGCAAATACAATGGCCCTGGAACTGGTAGTACCCTGGTCGATGGATAGGATGAATTTGTTATTCATGTTATTGGTTATTGGTTATTGGTTAATTTAAAAGATATCCTTTGGCCAGGATTATAAAGGTCTCTGTTTGCTTCGTTTCCCAGTTCTTATTGTATCCCATCTCTTCAGCCATTATCTCAGCCACCCGGGGTGCAATCCGCATGCTCTCCTGAGCATCCAGCTGCAGTGCACGGGTGCGACGAGCCAGGCAGTCTTCAAGGGTTCGTGCCATCTCCTCCCGTATGGCCCATACGATCTGTGCCTTTAAGATGTGAAGCTTCTCACTGAGTACCTCTCCCATTCCAGGATCCTTAACAATCATCTTTTTGATCAGTTTCATATCAGCTCCATACCAGTAGTGTGGATTTTTCATGTCCACATCATCCATATACCCATGAATTTTCAGATCGCGGGTTACCGATTTCCGCTTGTCCAAATTCGATCTGGCTGCGGCCAGATCAACTACATCTTCCCCCATTTTTCGATAGGTGGTCCACTTGCCACCTATAAGGGTGATTAAACCAGCATCTGAAATCAGGATCTTATGCCCCCTGGAGATCTCTTTGGTCTTTTTACCATCACCGGAAGGAGCTGCCAGGGGCCTTAGACCCGTGAAGAGACTTAGAACATCCTCTTTTTTCGGAGGAATACTCAGGTACCTGCTGGCCGTTTCCAGGATGTACGATACCTCTGACTCTTCGGCCTGAGGTTCCAATTCCGCCCTCTGTTTCTCCTCGTCGGTAGTCCCAACTACAATCCTGTTGTGCCAGGGCACAAGAAACAGCACCCTCCCATCGGAGGTTTTTGGGATCATCAGGGCCTCTTCTCCCTTCAAAAATTGCCGGTCCAGCACAAGATGAACGCCCTGGCTTGGTTTCACAATATCCCTGGCATCCGGATCCTCCAATTTAAGGATCTGATCTGCAAAAACTCCTGTGGCATTGATCACCACTTTTGACTTCAATTCATAGATCTGACCATTCTCCATCTCTTCTGCCTTTACACCAGATATTTTGCCTTCCTCTATGGTCAGACCGACCACTTTCATGTAATTCAGGGCCAGACCTCCCTGTTCGAACAGTGTCTGACACAAATTTACAGCCAGCCTTGCATCATCGAATTGACAGTCGTAATACCTCACCCCACCCCTCAAATTGACTGTTTTGATGGCAGGAAGAGACTGCATTGTCTTCTTCAGGGAGAGTGGAACTGAACGACCAATACCCAGCTTTCCTGCCATCAGGTCATAGAGGGTAAGCCCAATGGTATAAAAGGAAACACACCACCATTTGTAACATGGAATCACAAAGGACTGATCTTTCACCAGGTGAGGTGCATTGCGTTTTAAGCGCCCCCTCTCCCGCAATGCTTCCAAAACCAGGGCAATATTCCCCTGCGCCAGGTACCTCACCCCACCATGAACAAGTTTTGTGCTTCTGCTTGAGGTACCCTTTGCAAAGTCATCCTGTTCCAGCAGCAATGTCTTATACCCCCTGGTAGCCGCTTCCAAAGCAGCACCAAACCCGGTTGCTCCTCCTCCGATCACTATCACATCCCATTGAATATCAGATTCTTCTAACCTTTTAATTGCGCCTGGTCTCTCCATAATTATCTCTTTAGGGTGTGTGAAAATCAGTGATGGGGATTATTCTATAAGAATAGGAATAGGATTGCTCTGTTAACCTGTACTCGGAATGGGTGGGCGCTCCCCAGCTATTATCACCACCCACACCCATCTGCTTGAAATCAATATTTACCGAGGTCAGCTCCCTGGGAACCACATCTATGGTGTGACGGTTCAGAGGCTTAATCTCCTTCAAATGTCGACCATCTCTCCTTTCGGGAGATTCAAAATCCTCCATGAGATTGTGATGGGCTGATACACTGATCAAGGGCACCCCTTTGAAAAGTATTCCCAAACCCTCCTTATTGGTGATGGCCGCCCACCTTACATCCTCCTTATTCCCATTCTCCTGGGGCCTTATGTAGGGCCAGTACTGATCAGCGATACTTCCCGAATAGAGATCCACAAAGGCACTGGTTTTCCTATCCCAGTAAGATTCATGTGGCCCCCGTCCCAACCAGGTAATTGTTTCGAATTCCCGGGGAAGGATCATTTTCATTCCGAATCTCGGCATGTCCGGAAGTTTTTCACCCCTCATTTCAAAACCATTTGTGACAGTGATCTCGCCCAACCCATTGATCTGATAATCTATTGTAAGATCAGCCATGGGCTCCCCATCCTGATCATTCAGAATAGATGTTACATGAATCCCAACCGAACCAGATTCGTCCTGTTTCACTTTCACCTTTTTCACTTCTCTACTCTCACCGGCATTCCGCCAGACCGCTGCCTTTCTATGATTGCTATTCCCGTAGTCATTATCAATAGGTGCCCGCCAGAAATTAGGTACAGGACCACTCAAAAACAGCTCATTCTCTTCAAATATAAACTGAGAGATTACTCCTTGCTCTTTATCAAATTGTAGCTCAAAGGATTCACCGGAAACTGTGATCATCTCTCTGTTTGTTTTGTAAGAGAGGGATGGTAACTTACGTTGATCCGGATTTGCAGGAATATTGTAAGGTAATTGAAATTGCTCCCTGGCAATCAATGTACCTGCTGCCAACAATCCATCCGGTGACTTCAGAGATGCCTCAATGTTCAGAAAGTATTCTCTGTTCTCCTGTGGATCAATGTTATAATCCAACTTATACTCAGCCTTAGCACCAGGCTTAAGATTTACATTTTCCATAACCCCGGAATGAACTGTTTTTCCATTGGATCTTACCTTCCAGTGGAAATTGAACCGCTCCAGGTTCAGAAAAGCATACTTGTTTTCTAACAAAACATTTCCATCAGCAAGATCTCCGGCACTAAAACCGATATACTGATAGACCTTTTTCACTTCATGCAGTGTTGGTTTAATCCCCCTGTCGGGGTTCACCACGCCATTGTTACAGAAGTTTCCGTCGGATGGTACATCGTCGGGGCCAAAATCTCCACCGTAAGCCCAGTACTCCTCGCCTTCATCGTTGGTTGTAAGCAGACCCTGGTCCACCCAGTCCCAGATAAAACCACCTTGCAGTGCATCATACTTTTCGATCAGATCCCAGTAATCCTGGAAATTACCCACACTGTTGCCCATGGCATGGGCGTACTCACATTGAATCAGGGGTCTTGTAGGATTTTCCTCTTCACCGATGGCATATCTCTCCATCTGCTCTATCTTCATATACATGGGACAGTAAATATCCGTGTTATCCTCAAGTAGAGCCCGCTCATACTGAACCGGTCTTGTGGAATCATTTACCTTTAGATAGTTGTATGTGGATTGAAAGTTTACACCGTTCCCGGACTCATTACCCAATGACCAGATGATGATAGAGGGTTGGTTCTTATCGCGCTCAAACATATTTTCTGTTCGGAACAAATGGGCAGCCATCCAGGTTGGATCCTTTGCCAGTGAATGCTTGCCATATCCCATTCCATGGGATTCAATATTGGCTTCATCCACCAGGTAGAGTCCATATTTGTTACACAGTTCATACCACCTCTCCGGCAGGGGATAATGGGATGTCCTGACAGCATTGAGGTTATGGCTTTTCATCAGTTGGATATCCTTTAGCATGGTCTTTTCATCCACCACATGTCCATGTACATCATGGTGCTCATGAAGGTTCACTCCCTTTAAATAGACATACTTCCCGTTGACAAGCAGCTTGCCACTCCTTATTTCAACCGTGCGAAATCCCACATCCTGTTTGATGGCTTCAATCACCTTTCCATCTTCATCTTTTAGCACAAGAAGCAGATGGTAAAGGTTGGGGATTTCTGCAGACCACTGTTTAACAGAAGCAAGTCTCCTTTCCAATGTTGCCACTCCATTTCCATCCTTCAGGTCCAGCTGAATGATTTCATCCATGATAACCTGCTCCTGGTCATCCAATAACTTTGCCTGAACAGAAGCTGTAGCATTGGAATTCACATCCCGATTGACCACCTCAACTTCCAGGTTGAAGGTACCATCCCGGTAAGAATCATCCAGACCGGCAATCACCCTGAAATCCCTGATGTGTTGCGGATTTCTTGCCATCAGGAAGAGATCCCTGGTGATCCCTCCCATCCGCCAAAAATCCTGGTCCTCCAGGTAACTGGCATCACTCCATTTATAGACTTCAACAGCCAGGGTATTCTTACCAGGCTTGATGTAGGAGGTAATATTAAACTCTGCCGGAGTTTTGCTATCTTCACTATACCCAACCTGCTGTTCATTCACCCATACATACATGGCGGAACTGACCGCACCAAAGTGCAGAAAGATTTCCATTCCGTTCCATGCGTCAGGTAGTGTAAATTCTCTCTTGTAGGACCCTGTTGGATTATAATGCTTTTGCATGTAAGGTGGATTCTTTTCATGGGGATAGGTGATATTCACATAGATGGGGTAATCATACCCCTCCATTTCCCAGTTGGAAGGAACGGGGATCTGATCCCAATTATCGACGTCATAATCCTCTTTGAAGAAATAAAATGGCCTTTCGCCCGGATTTTGTGACAGATGGAATTTCCAGGATCCATTGAGTGATTGGATCAGGCTGGATTCCCACAGATCCGACTCCATTAGCCTATCCATATCCTGGAAGGGTACAAACCATGCCCTTGGAGCTTCTCTGTTGATATTGTACACCGACTGGTTTTCCCAGTCTGGCAGAACTTTTTCCTTGAATTCAATACCCTCGTATTTACTTTGGGCAGAGCTGGATAGACCAATTGCGAGCGCAATGGAACCTATCATGAGTGGTTGCAGCAGTCTTGTCATAATTTATTAGCTGGTCTTTTCAAAAGATTACTAAATTACTTTTTTTATTAGTTTTAAAGCAAAGTTCATTAATCAACCTAAAACTCTCAATGATGAATATACAATTTCAAAAAATGACCTTTACATTGCTTTTTGTTTTTTCTCTCATTAACCTAACCTTTTCTCAGAATACTGTTTCCCAGGGAAATAACCGGGCCATTGAATTCCCGGACATACCAGGGTATCGAACCCTAAAATGCGACCTTCACATGCATACGGTCTTATCGGATGGATCGGTATGGCCTAACATTCGCATTCAGGAGGCTTTACGTGACGGTCTGGATGCCATCTCAATTACCGATCACCTGGAATATCAACCCCACCGGGATGATATCCCGCACCCCGACCGGAACAGGAGTTACCAGCTGGCCAGGAAGGCTGCTGAAGGCGAAGAACTGATCATCATTAACGGATCTGAGATCACCAGATCCATGCCCCCTGGTCATGCCAATGCCATCTTCCTGAAAGACGCCAACAAGCTTAATCAGGATGATGTGATGGAGGTATTCAGGGAGGCAAAGCGACAGGGAGCCTTTGTATTCTGGAACCATCCCCACTGGACCGCCCAACAAAAAAACGGAGTTGCTACATTGACCGAAATGCATCTCGAGCTTCTTTCCGAAGGATTGCTTCACGGCATCGAGGTTGTTAATGAAAAAACCTATTCAGATGAAGCATTGGAGATTGCGCATGAACATAACCTTACCCTCATTGGCAATTCCGATATCCATGGATTGATCGACTGGAAATTTGATGTGCCGGAGGGAGGTCACCGGCCAGTCACACTTATATTCGCAAAGGAGAAGAGTGAAGAATCTCTCAAAGAGGCGCTTGAACAGGGTAGAACAGCTGTCTGGTTTGACAACACACTGGTGGGGGATGCAGAATTTCTTGTTCCACTGGTGGAGGGGTCGCTGGAAGTTTCCCGCCGTGAAGAAGCGATGGTAGAGACCATCATGATTGAGAACCATTCCGATGCGGACTATATCTTTGAAAACCTGTCGGAATACAACCTGCACAACCAGGCATCGGTCTTTGTTATCAAATCCCATGAAACCACCAAGATCCAGGTAAAGACCCTTGAAATACTCTCCTCATTTAACCTTCAATTCAGGGTACTGAATGCAATCACTTCACCAGGCAAACATCCTGAAATTTCTATTTTAGTGGATTAACTGATAAAAAATTCAACACAATGGAAACCATTAAGAAATCGCTTCTTTTTAATGCAAGCTGTACAGCTTTGGTGGTTACAGCACTCACATTTGCCACAAGGGCAGGCATGATCGAGCCCTGGCGTGCGGAGTTTAATTTGACTGCCGAACAGGTGGGATGGATCATTGGCACCGCTTTCTGGGGATTTACCCTTGCCATGGTACTGGGGGGACCCCTGGTGGATGTGATCGGGATGAAGAGGATCATATACGTTGCTTTCACATTCCATGTGGCAGGGATCCTGCTTACCATTTTTGCAGGTGGATTCTGGAGTCTTTTTTTCTCAACCCTGCTTATCGGGGTCGCGAACGGAAGTGTTGAAGCATCCACCAATCCACTTATTACGGCCATGTATCCCAATGATAAAACAAAAAAGCTGAATCAATTCCATGTCTGGTTTCCCGGGGGAATTGTAATTGGGGGATTGCTGGTTTTTGCCCTGGGAGCACTGGGATACGGATGGCGGACCCAGATGGCAGCCATGCTCATACCCACCCTTCTTTACGGCCTCTTCTTCCTGCGTGCGAAATTTCCGGAAACAGAAAGAGTGAGTGCCGGTTACTCTTATAAGGATATGCTCAAAGCATGCGTCTCTCCCCTGTTCCTTTTCATGGCAGCAGCCATGCTTCTGACCGCAGCAACCGAACTTGGCTCCAATCAGTGGATGACAGCCCTTCTGGAGAACGTTATGGAGGCAGAGGGAATTCATTCTATTCTTTTACTGGTATGGATATCAGGGATCATGGCTGTGGGTCGTTCTGTAGCCGGACCAATTGTTCATAAACTCTCACCCAGTGGTGTATTGCTGGGATCGGCCATTTTCTCAGGTCTTGGATTGTTCCTGCTAAGTATCTCCAGCGGCTATTGGAGCTTTGGTGCTGCCGCAGTATTTGCAATAGGCATCACCTACTTCTGGCCCACCATGTTGGGATTTGTGAATGAGAACATTCCTAAGAGTGGAGCACTTGGCCTGGCCATTATGGGTGGCATTGGATTCCTGGGAGGTGCCATCGCACAACCTCTTCTTGGAAAAATCTACGATATAAAGTTCGAGGCTCTGGGCGACAGCCTGGCTGCAGGCTCGGCCACACTTCAATCCGTCATCGTGCTTACCGTTGTGTTGACCGTAGCATTTATTTATCTCTATTTGCGTCAAAGGAAGGCAAAAGTTTAATGGTTCCTCTCTATCTGTTTCTTCTGTTGGTGAACCTGAACCTGACACAAGGCCGGTCGGAGCAAAAATCTGAATTACCCAACATCATCCTCTGTATGGCAGATGACCAGGGTTGGGGGGATATGGGTTATATGGGACATCCTGTGATCAGTACCCCGAATTTTGATGCCCTGGCGAACGAGGCCCTTCGTTTCGACCGTTTCTATGCTGCAGCCCCTGTATGTTCTCCCACCCGGGGAAGTGTGCTGACCGGCCGGCACCCAAACCGTTTCGCCTGTTTTACATGGGGCCGAACACTCCGGCCACAGGAGATTACCATTGCGGAAGTCCTGAAAGAGGCCGGATATGTGACCGGACATTTTGGGAAATGGCACCTGGGTTCGGTTCGCCTGGGAAGCCCTGTTAATCCAGGAGCCAGCGGATTCGATGAATGGTTTTCAGCACCCAATTTCTTTGACAATGATCCCATACTCAGCCGGGAAGGTATTGCCATGCAAACCACTGGTGAAAGTTCTATGGTGACGGTAGAAGCCGCACTGGAGTTCATACACAAACATGAAAGCAGTGGACAACCCTATTTCGCCGTTGTCTGGTTTGGTTCTCCTCACTCGCCTCACCAGGCTGTGGAAGAAGACATGAGAATTTATAAACAGCAACCTGATACACTGCAGAATTTTTATGGTGAAATTACCGGGATGGACCGCGCCTTTGGAGAACTGCGATCAGCGTTGAAGCAGCTTGATAGTTATGAAAATACCATCCTGTGGTACTGCAGCGATAACGGAGGACTACCAAAAGTGGGAAACACCGGTGGCCGGGGAAACAAAGGTCAAATTTATGAAGGGGGTCTCAAAGTGCCCGCACTGATGGAGTGGCCGGCAATGATCAAAGAGTCAAGAACCATAAACATACCTGCAAATACCTCCGACATCTTTCCCACATTGTTGGATATTGTTGGTATTAAAGCTGATCCTGATATCCCTCTGGATGGGATCACTCTGCTTCCATCAGTTCTTGGAAAAACAGAGTTCCGGAACCAACCCATGGGATTCTGGTACTATCCGGCACCAGGTGTAAGTACTCCCAGCGCACAGTGGATGTCCGAATTGCTGGAATCCCAGAAACATGGTGATATGGTGGGTGACTCAAGCCATTTGCGACTTAACGATATTCTGATTACACCTTATCCGACAGATTCTCTGCCCGGTCATGCTGCATGGCTGGACTGGCCATGGAAACTGCACCGGATTCCGAATAACAGAGGCGATATTTCCTGGGAGCTTTATAACCTTGCAACTGATTCCCTGGAACAGGTTAACCTGGCAGGTCAGCAACCTGATCGAATTACTTCTATGAAACACTCCCTTGAACAGTGGCAGAATTCTGTGGTTCAAAGCATGAATGGAGGGGATTACAGATAGTCAGGTGAACTTAGCACAAAGAACAGTAATTAAATGGATTATTTATACCTTGCCGAAAATCCAGTAATAAGCCTAAAACCAAAAAAAAACGAAAATGAAAATGCTTAAAAGTACAGCTGCATTACTAATTGCAGCAATGATGCTCTCTTCCCTGGTGACCAGTTGCTCAGGCTCAGGGGCCAAATCCGATTCAGAATACAAAGGGGTGCAGATCGGTGTAATCACCTACAGCTGGCGAAGCATGCCGGGTACGGCGGCAGATATCCTCAACTATTGCGAGCAAACCGGGATCAGCTCCCTTGAGCTAATGGGTAATGTGGTGGAAGAGTATGCAGGAGCACCTGCCCGCCCTGCCCGCCCCGAAAACTGGAGTGAGTTGTCTGATGAAGATCAGGCTCTGTTTAATATAAAGGTTGAGGAGTACGGTAAGGAACTAAGTGACTGGCGTATCAGCAATGCTTCTTCAGAAAAGTACAAAGAACTCAAGAAGATGTTCAATGATGCAGGGGTGAATATCCATATTGTAAAGTTCTCCCCGGCCGGCTGGAGTGATGAAGAGATCGACTATGCTTTTGAATCTGCAAAACTCATGGGAGCTGGAGGTGTAAGCAATGAGATCGGGCATGAAGCGTGCGAGCGGCTTGGTAAATTTGCTGAGAAGCATGAGATGTATGCCATTTTTCACAACCATGGCCAACCAGGTGATTCAACATTCATTTTCGAAGAGTTCCTGGCCTATTCACCCAATAACATGCTTAACCTTGATGTGGGCCACTACTTCGGAGCCACCGGAAAACATCCCAATGAGCTCATTGAAAAGCTGCACGACCGCATCTTCAGCATCCACCTGAAAGACAAAACCGGAAAAGATGCTGACCCGGCCGACACCAATGCTCCCTGGGGAGAAGGTGACACTCCGCTGGAAGATATCCTGACACTGATTCAGACCAACCAATGGGATATCTACTGCGATATCGAATTGGAATACGAGATCCCCGAAGATTCCGATGCTGTGAAAGAGGTGGGAAAATGTGTTGAGTACTGTAACGCAATTCTGCTTTAGCTGGAAAGAGTAAAAGTAAAAAGCCAAAAGCTTAGGTCATATTGACTCTTCGCTTTTGGCTCAAACTTTTTACCTGGTACTTGATATTCAGTACTTGCGGTTTCACTGCAATGTGCCCAGAACAAGAATCGAACTTGCACGACCAAAAAAGGTCACTAGGCCCTCAACCTAGCGCGTCTACCAGTTCCGCCATCTGGGCAATTTAGTTTTAAAGTGAAAAGTGGAAAGTGAAAAGTAAACAAACTTCTAACTTTCTATCTTTTACACTTGCTAACTGACAAGTGCCCAGAACAGGACTCGAACCTGCACGTACTTGCGTACACTAGTCCCTGAAACTAGCGCGTCTACCAATTCCGCCATCTGGGCAAGATAAAAAGAACAGCCCCGGGGCTTCCGGGGCTGCAAATATATTAAATTTTAGTTTTTCCCATATCAGTTGCCGTGCTTTTTTTTTGCAGGCTGGATCGGGCTCCTATTTTCTCTCCCTTGGTATGGATATCTTATTGGTTTTGAGATCTCTCTTCTCACCTTTGGGCCCTTGTAACATGATCCACTCCTTCTGTGCAGATCTGGATGCCGAAGTAGAAGCAGATTTTTTCATATCCGGATCATAGTCTACATAAGCAATAAATGTGTGATAATAGGCTCCGTCCAACAGTTGGGTTTCAATAAATTCCACATCATCCGCAGCCAGCCAGTAGTTGTGGTGACTTTGCTCCCAAACATCAACATAGTATCGCTGGTAACTCAGACCATCAAAAGTACATTCTCCCGCTCCATTGGTGAATAACTCAGCCACCGGATTGGTCTCAAATTCCCAATCTTCGAGTGTGGGATATAAGATCACACTGGCACCTTCCAGATAGTATCCCTCCGGCTCATCAATGGGGGTCCAGAGCTGAACGACTACCGTCAGTTCGGAGCCAATGACATCTACCATAAAAGATACTGTATTTACATCACTTTTAGATCCGAATGCCCTTAACTTTACATTGTATAAACCGGGATCATAGTAAAAATGGGTTACATTGAACGCCGTAGAGGTTGTACCGTCGCCCATCTCCCATTCAACATAATCGGTATTGGAAGAGAGATTGGTAAATTTAATGTTTTCCCCGACAAATGCCGGATTTGGGGATATGATTGCATCCGCATAAGGTTCTCTGTAACAGCCTGCCAGCGCTAGCAACAGGATTGGTAGTATGGTAAGTAAACGTTTCATGACAATTGGTTTTCTGGTTATTTACTGATTAAATTTCAAATAGCATGCCAAACTTTGGCATTGGATAATTTCATGGTTTTTAGTTCCTTTGGCCAAAATACTTAAAACAAACACGCATGTTCAGGCTGCCCCACATTTTTTATTCACTATTTCTAATTATTGTATTGACTACCAGCGTGTCTGGTCAGGCCACATCCAGGATTACCCTCGATGACATATACCGCTCAAGGAAATTCAACCCTCATGGATTGGATGGGCTTAATTCCATGAATGATGGATTAAATTACACGGTTCAGAACCGATCCACAATAGATAAATACAGCTACCGGACAGGCAGGAGTTCTGAAACATTATTTGATGCTGCAGAATTCCATGAAATCCGTCAATTCAGCGGATACAGTTTCAATGCTGCTGAAGATAAGATCCTGTTGGAAACGGGACAGGAGCGCATATACCGTCACTCCTACCTTGCAGCATATTATGTGTATGATATGACTACCGGAAAACTGGCTCCGGTCTCAAAAAAGGGAAAGCAGCAACTGGGCACTTTTTCACCCATTGGATCATCCGTCGCATTTGTAAGGAATAATAACCTGTTTATCAGAGACCTCAACATGAAAGAGGAGAGGCAGGTCACATACGACGGAGTAAAAAACGAGATCATCAATGGTGCACCTGACTGGGTATATGAGGAGGAGTTTGGTTTTTCACAGGGCTTCCAATGGTCTCCCGACGGTAAAAAGATCGCATTCTACCGGTTTGATGAGAGAGAGGTTCAGGAGTTTCACATGACCCTGTTCGGTACCCTCTATCCCGAGAGTTATAAGTTTAAATATCCAAAAGCCGGAGAGGTTAACTCGGTGGTTGCAATCCTGGTATATGATCTGGAGTCAGGCCAAACCACAAGGATGGAGATCGGTGGAGATAGCGACCAATACATTCCAAGGATCAAATGGACCAACGATCCTGAAATTCTCAGCATCATGCGGTTGAACAGACTGCAAAACCAGATGGATATCCTGCATGCCAATGCAGCATCTGGAGATTCGAAAGTGGTATACTCCGAGGAGAACAAATATTATATCTCTGAAGCATCTGACAATACAGTTACCTACCTGCCCGATGGTGAGAGCTTCATTTTAAATAGTGAAAAGGATGGGTATTTTCATCTGTACTGCTATAATTTCACCAGCGGAAAGATCAGGCCCATCACTTCGGGTGAATATGATATTGCATCCTTCCTGGGGTATGATAAAAAGCACCAGCGTCTCTATTACACCTCATACGAAGAATCCTCCATTGAAAAGCATCTCTTTTCCATTAAACTGGATGGATCTGACAAACAAAAACTTAGCACAAAATCCGGTACCAACAGTGCCAGTTTCAGCACCACTTTCAACTATTACATACTCAACCATTCATCGGCCAATACACCCTCCCATTTCACCCTGCACAACCAGAAAGGAAAACTGATCAGGGTGCTGGAGGAGAATGCCTCACTGAAAGAGAGCATGAAAGAGTATGGATTTGCGAAAACAGAATTTCTAACAGTACCCACCGCCAGTGGTCAGGAGTTGAATGCCTGGATGATCAAACCGGCTGATTTTGATCCCAGTAAGGAATATCCCCTGTTTATGTATGTGTATGGCGGACCAGAATCACAGAACGTGATCGATTCATGGGGACGAAGGGGAGCATGGTTCCAGATGCTTGTCCAGCAGGGATATATTATCGCATGTGTGGATAACAGAGGGACCAATGGCCGTGGTGAGGAGTTCAGGAAGGCCACCTATCTGACTCTGGGAAAGTTGGAAACCATAGACCAGATCGAAGCCGCACAATGGCTTGGCTCACAGGAATATATCGATAAAAACCGAATCGGAATCTTCGGTTGGAGTTATGGAGGTTTTATGACCAGCCTCTGCCTAACCAAAGGGAATGGGACCTTTAAAATGGGGATTGCTGTGGCTCCGGTTACCAACTGGAGGTATTACGATACCATCTATACAGAACGTTTCATGCGCACACCCAGGGAAAATCCCAAAGGGTATGACAACAATTCACCCATTAACTTTGCAGAGGGATTGCAGGGCAATTTGCTTTTAATCCATGGAAGTGGTGATGACAATGTACATTATCAGAATTCAATGGATTTTGCGGAAGCGCTGGTGCAAGCTGACAAACAATTTGATATGCAGTTTTATCCCAACAAAAGTCACGGCATCAATGGTGGGAACACCTCCTTCCATCTCTACACCCGAATGACCGATTTTATTCTTGAGAACCTCTAACCTGCCCTATTGACTTCGTCGAGCCCTTCGGGGTTCATAAGATTTATGAAGAGGACAGGTTTGGATCCATGTAGTTTTCGTATCTTTGCGAGGTTTTTTGAAAATGCTTACAGAATGATCAATATAACTTTTCCAGACGGATCGGTACGGCAATTTGAATCA